>WTKN01000158.1 GCA_011524395.1 Moorena sp. SS36440bin_2 | reverse complement strand
CTGATTACTTGATTTTCAGTCTATCAAGTTTTCGGATAATAGTGGGATAGGTTCACGTTCTTCCTACCATCAGGGAAAGCCTTATCAAATTCCCGATTCCCGATTCCCGATTCCCGATTCCCGATTCCTGATTCCCGATTCCCGATTCCCGATTCCATAGAACAACAAGCCCAACAACTCTATGAAACCGGGCAATATCAAGAGGCGATACCATTGTTGGAGCAAGTTATTAGTAACTACAGCTACAGTGGCGACCTCATTGGTGAGATTAACAGCTTAATTAATCTGGCTTTAGTTTATCAACGTTTGGGAAACTTGGAACAAGCTAAACAAACCCTATCCCAGAGTTATACCAAATTATCAAAACTCCATAATACCAAAGAACGTCAAGAATTAAAAGCCCAATTTTTGTCAGTGGAAGGACAAGTCTACTTATCTGGAGGTAATGTCAAACAAGCCTTATCAAATTGGGAGCAAACTAGTGCTATTTACCAAGAGCTAGGAGACCTGAATCGATTAACAGAAAGTCAGATTTACCAAGTGCAAGCCTTACGGTCATTAGGGTTGTATAATCAAGCGACTAAAACCTTAACTCAAATCAAGGAAACGCTTCAAGACCAACCCGATAGCAAACTCAAAAGTAGAGCCCTCCAATACTTAGGTAATATCCTGCGCCGAGTGGGTAAATTCCAAGACTCTCAAGAAATTTTACAACAAAGTTTAGCCATAGCCGAAAACTTACCAAATCAGACTTTGATTGCTGATAGTCTAATCAGTTTGGGGGATACAGCTAGATTACAAGAGAAAACAAAAGACGCTTTGGATTTCTATCAACGGGTTGTGGAGGAATCTCCCTTACCGGATATTAAGATTCAGGGGCAGTTAAATCAACTGAGTATACTGATAGCTAACCAAGAGTGGTCACAAGCCAGAGCATTATTGTCAGGGATAGAGTATACTTTAACGACATTATCTCCAAATCAAACAGCAATAAGTGCTAGAATTAGTCTAGCCCAAACCCTGTCAAAAAGTAAAAACTCCCAACTCAAAACTCCAAACGATCTGGCTACTTACCTCGCCGATGCCCTTAAGTTGGCTAGGGATTTAAAAGATCAAAGAGCGGAAGCTGAAGCCATTGGTAACTTGGGGAGGTTATACGAACAGCAATCACGTCTTGATGACGCCCAAGAATTGACCGAAAAAGCCTTACTCATTGCTCAACAAATCAAGGCTCCAGATTTAGGGTATCAATGGCAATGGCAACTGGGAAGAATCCTCAACCAAAAAGACGATAAAAAAGGTGCGATCGCAGCCTATTCCCAATCCGTGCAAACCCTCAAATCTATCCGTAGCGATTTAGTCGCGATTAGTAGCGATATTCAGTTTGAGTTTCGAGAGAGTGTCGAACCAGTCTACCGAGAATTAGTAGGACTACTGCTGGAGGCGAATGCACCTCAAGAAAACCTCAAACAAGCACGAGATGTGATTGAATCCCTGCAACTAGCGGAACTAGACAACTTTTTTCGCGATGCCTGTCTAGATGCCAAACCAGCTAATATCGACGAAATAGACCCCAACGCTGCTATAGTCTATACCATTATCTTGCCAGACCGCCTGGAAGTAATTGTCACCTTACCCGGACAACCTCTGCGCCAGATCACCACTAACTTACCCAAAACAGAAATAGAACAACAACTCGCTTCGGTAAAGACAAATATTACTAGCCCTTGGCGAAGTCTTAAAAAGAAAAACTTACAAACAATACACGACTGGTTAATCAGCCCGATTGAAACGGAACTAGCCAAGAGTAACATCCGCACCCTAGTATTTATACCAGACGGAGCCCTGCGCAATCTTCCCATGTCTGTGCTTTATGACGGGGAAAACTATTTGATCGAGAAATATAGTATTGCGGTAGCACCTAGTTTACGATTAATCGACCCTAAAGCAAATGTCAGACAAAACGTTTCTGCTCTGACTGCTGGAGTGACGGAAACTCGTCCCCATCGTCCCAATTTAGCACCACTTCCTGGGGTGAAGGTGGAATTAGAGAATATCAAGGCTCAAGTTCCTTCATCGATTCTACTCAATGAATCCTTTACTGAATCCAACTTCAATACAGAAGTTAATACCTCTGGTTACGAAATCGTTCATCTGGCCACCCATGGTGAATTTAGTTCAGTAGCGGAAGAAACCTTTCTGCTGACCTGGGATGATGTGATCAATCTCAATGAATTAAATCGTCTAATCAGAGCGGATCAAAAGCAAAAAAATCCCATTGAATTACTCGTCCTTAGTGCTTGTCAGACAGCGGCAGGAGACTCCCGAGCCGCTTTGGGCTTGGCTGGTGTTGCCGTGCGTGGGGGGGCACGCAGTACCATGGCCAGTCTCTGGAATGCGGACGATCTAGGCACTGCAGAGTTAATGACTCGCTTCTACGAGAAGTTAGCCACAGGCCAGGTTACCAAGGCTGAAGCTCTGCGTCTTGCTCAACTGGAGCTGTTGCAGACTGAGGAATTTAATCACCCCTATTACTGGTCGGCTTTTATTTTGCTGGGAAATTGGTTGTGAAAATTAGGGAGTAGGGAGTAGGGAATAGGGTGTGGGGTGTGGGGTGTAGGGAATCGGGAATCGGGAATCGGGAATCACCGAATCGGGAATCACCGAATCGGGAGGAGTAGGGAAAAATTTAGTAGTTGTATTTTGTGCGTTCGCATAGTGGTTCTCAAAAAAGCGATTGGCCGTAGGCCAATCGCTTTTTTATGGGCTGCTGACCAAGTTAGTGCGTCAGTGTCTTGATGCAGCGCGCTCATGGGGGAAACCACGGCAGTCGCTCATGGTTAGAAGTTACCGTAAGACAG
>WTKN01000075.1:15565-25406 GCA_011524395.1 Moorena sp. SS36440bin_2 | reverse complement strand
TCGGGATTTGCTTGTGCTCACCGTATTGCTGTGGATTTGGGATTCTAGGTAGAATACTTTTTAGGGAACTTCGGAGCTGGGAGTAGGGAGCTGGGAGCTGGGAATAGGGAACAGGTAATAACCAATTTAAATGCACATTAGTTTACCAATACTATTTTGATTAAGAATAATTTTTAATAATAATTGTTAAGGTTGCGATCAGCAACGCTGATCGCAATTTTCGCTCCGTTAACCATCTATTCACCCTCACGGGGTGACAACAAAGCTCAAACCTATATAGGTTTTAGGTTTTAGGTTTTAGGTATTGGGTAAAATGAGCGCATCGGTGTCATTTGTATTTCCCAGCAATTGAAGCAATTTTCACGCATACTTCGTCAATGATAGTTTTAATCAATCCATCACCCTTGACAATTTTACCATTAACCTAACCCCATTAACAAACACCCCTGTAAGATTTTAAAGAGCGCTTGTTACCCCCTGAGCTATTCACCATTACCCGATCGTTTGCCAACAATTGCGGTACTGGATCTTGATTATAATTGATGACTAAACCATAACTGGCTTGGTTGTAGACATTACTAAATTATAACTGTAACTATAGTAATGGTTCTGTATCTCCAGACTTCAGCGGTAAGACAAATAAGGGGATGGGAGCTGGTAAATTAAATCCATATAAAGATGATTTATCTAGAGCTCAACAATCAAGGTCAAGTACTTCGTTTTTCTCTTGAGAAAGGATTTTATCGATTAGGACGCGATCGCACTTGGTCAGATTTCGATATTCCTGAAAAAGGCTGGACTATTGTCTCCCAACGCCATGCTTTTCTGCTTCAAGAGGGAGAGGATTATCGCATCTTTGATGGTGATGGGGGAAATCCTAGTACTAATGGAGTATTTGTTAACCACACTCGTATCACTGATGGGTATCTTCTCAAACATGGCGTGGAATTGACTATTGGACAAAATCCTCGGGATTATATTCGCCTCACTTATTTTAATCCTGCCCATAGTCAACCAAGGGTGACGCCAAATAAACGGCAGCTTTCCTTGGCAAGTGTCCAAAAGTGGCCAGTGCAATTGGGTCGTTCTCCTAATCCTGAACTTTCCCACTCTTGGCAATTAGATGCACCGACGGTTTCCACCCTTCACGCTACCCTTATCAAGATTTCCGAAGGCAATTATCAGATTAATAATTATAGCAGAAATGGTACCTTTATCAATGACAAGTTAATCCATAAACCAGTCTTACTTAAGGATGGGGATACGATTCGGATTGGTCCGTTTATATTACTGTTGAGGCAGGATACTTTAGAATTAGTTGACCAAGGTAATCAAATTCGGATTGATGCTGATAAATTGCTGCGCCAGGTTAATTATAAATTAGGCAAAAAAAGGACTATCCTGAATCACGTTTCTATGCCCATTGAACCTGGTCAGTTAGTGGCGTTGGTAGGAGGGAGTGGCACTGGTAAATCTACGTTACTGAAAACGCTATTAGGAATTGCACCAATTACTAATGGTACTGTATTTATCAATGGCCAAGATTTGCGACAGCATTTTAATCAGTACCGCTCACAAATTGGCTATGTTCCCCAAGATGATATTGTGCATCGGGATTTAACAGTAAAAGAAGTACTAACCTATGCCTGTGAATTACGATTACCACCAGATACTGATGTGAAACAGGTGGTGAAGCAAACTTTGTCACAAGTCAAACTGGATTTTGTGAGAAACACTGTTGTGGGTAATCTGAGTGGGGGACAACGGAAACGAGTCAGTATTGCTGTGGAATTATTGGCTGATCCAAAACTGTTCTTTCTTGATGAGCCTACGTCTGGTCTAGATCCAGGACTGGATAAGGAAATGATGCAGCTATTGCGAGAATTAGCGAATCAGGGACGAACTGTGGTGCTGGTGACTCATGCTACTGCGAATATTGACGTATGCGATCGCATTGCGTTTATGGGTCGGGGTGGACGGTTGTGTTACTTTGGTCCTCCCACAGAAGCGATGGACTTTTTTAAGATGCCATCTCCAGACTTAAGATACTTCCCTGATATTTACCTGAAGCTAGAGCAAGGGGAAACACCGGAGGAACTTGAGCAGAATAGTGAAAACTGGCATCAGCGGTTTCTCAGCTCACCTGGTTACAAGACTTACATTTCCGCACACCTCAGTCCTGGTCAACGGTTGCTATCGACCTCAATCCCTAGCAAAAGTGCTGGTATTCCTGTTTTCAAGCAACTCAAGCAACTCAAACTCAAGCAACTGCTGTTGCTGAGTCGGCGCTATCTAAAACTAGTAGTGCGGGATATGCGAAGTGTTGCCCTAGCGTTACTAACTGCTCCCATTGGGATTAGCTTGATTATTCTAACCTTGTCAGGGCAAGACCCTTTAGCTCAACTGAATTCTCCAGACATCACCCAAGCACCTCTAGCGCTACAAGTACTGTTTATTTTTACCTGTGCTGCCCTTTGGGTAGGACTATCTAGTTCACTCCAAGAAATTGTGAAAGAGTCTAGTATTTATGCCAGAGAGCGACTGGTTAATTTAGGGTTATTTCCCTATCTCGGTTCCAAAGTACTGATTCGGTCTGGCTTAGCTCTTTTACAAACTATATTGATTGTTACTATTGTGCTCTATGGGTTTAAGTCACCTACCTCTGAACTGCTGGATTGGAAAATTGGCTTGGGAATCACGACTTTTTTAACGATTATCGCTGCTACCAGTTTAGGTCTGATGGTATCGACATTTGTTAAAAATGAAAGTGAAGCCAATAATACTATACCATTAATTTTGCTACCCCAGATTATTTTTTCTGGAGTTATTTTTAAACTAAAAGGATTAGCCAGTACACTATCTTGGCTGATGGTAAGTCGTTGGTCAATGGGAGCTTATGGTGCTTTGGTAAATGTGAATAGTATGGTACCAGAACAGTCTTCCCGGTTTGGATTAAAGCTTCCCCCTCCTCCCTTTGAAGCAACACCCGTTTATGATGCCACTTGGCAAAATTTGATTCTTAATTGGCTACTATTGTGTTTACATATAGCGGTTTATTTAATAATCGCTTTTCGATTACAGAAGCGGAAGGATATTTTCTAGAAGTCGGGAATCGGGAATCGGGAATCGGGAATCGGGAAGAGATGTAGAGTCCGTAGGGTGTGTTAGGGGCGGACTTACCCTTATTTTTCCCCTCGTAGCCAGCGTTGGTATAGTCCGCCCCGTAACGCACCACCCACCAGAGAATGAATTTTATGAAAACTCTGTAAGCATTCAGTTATCAGTTGCCTAACAAAACTACTGCATGTCTCTCAAGATTGTGATCAATCAAGAAAATCATGCTTTCTGTGCGTGTCTTGCTTTCTGTTCTTGGAGTTTTGCCCACAACGCTTCTCGACCGGGTTTAGGGGGCATTGTTACAATGCTAGCAAAGTGTTCTCGATTCCGCTGTTCCCAATACTCTCGGTTTTCCTGTTCCTCTTGCAAAATAGTTTGATACTCTGCTTCGACTTGGGTACGATTTTCTTCAATGTATGATAGTGCAGCGCTTACTTGTTCTTTAGTGAGGTTAAGAACATCCCCAATTAATTTTGGTGGATACTGAGCTGTGACATAATCCATCACATCGTAGAGAGTGATACGTGTTACGGCAATGGTTAATCCCCATTCTGTGCGAATTATTATAGCTATTTTGCTATTAGATACTGGAGCCATATCTATCGCTTTCTTAATTGATATCTATATTGTACGAAGTGTTTAAGTATTCAGTGGTCGGGGTTGCTGATTCTGGGTATGGTTTTGCCCCCCTAGCCCCCCAATTTTGGGGGGAACAAAACTATCAAAGTCCCCCAGAATTGGGGGATTTAGGGGGCTTTAATAAAACCAGATTATCGCGCATTCATTCCTTAATTCAGCAACGCCTTTTAAGAGTTTTGTAGAATGGGCATCTTGCTGTAATGGGCATATTGGTGGAACAGGCATCTTGCCTGTTATCAATATTTTCGCGCAGGTAGGATGCCCACTCTACTGATATTTTGACATTTATAAAAGCTGAAACGCTGTTGTAGTAAACTATTGCCTATTGCCTATTGCCTCTTGCCTTGCGCGTAGCGCTATATTCATCCCGCCCCTCAGCAATGCCACATCTGTTCCTAATGCTGCTAGGTCTAGTTACAAAACCAGGGTTTTAACCTAAGACACGCTCGATATATGCCGGTCCGTAAAGGAGAGCGCAGAATTTCCAGATTCTGACGATAGATTAGAGTCATAGGATGATTTGACCCTAACTTCGGTTCGGCAATCTCCAAAGCCTGTTGATAAAGGGGTTTAGCCTGATCATCGCGCCCGATTGAGTGGTAGAGTAAACCCAGGTTGTTGAGAATGGTGGCTACATCGGGATGCTCCTTACCCAGGCGGCTTCTGGTTATCTCTAAACATTGCTGATACAAGGGTTCAGCCTGGTGATAGGTACCTTGAGCGTAATACAATCTTCCTAAGCCAATAAACGGCCAGATTAAATCTTCATCCCTGAGCCAGTCAGTTAGGACTGTAGCAGCTTCGGCTAAATGAGGGATGGCGGGGGTAACTGCTGCAATCTGATCCCGAGTTGGTGTATTGGGAATTTTTTTAGCCACAGCCACCATTCCTTTACAAAAGCGTTGCTTGTAGCAATCGGCCTCTAGTGATTTAGCCAGCTTGGTCTGGAAAAATTCTCGAATTCGTTGATGGAGCCGATAGGTTTGCTGTTCACTCAGTTGCAACAGATTACGATTGACCAAAAAGCGATTGGCCATAGGCCACGCTAAGCGATCGCGTAATTCTGCCAATGCTTTTTGTTGTTTATGCCATTCTTCTTCATCTTCAGTTTCGATCACACAAGACTCTACTAGTGACCACTCAAAAGGAGCAGGAGCAAACAAACTCAGAAGACATCCTAACTGTTGGGCTTCTGGTGGCAAATTGTTCCAAGATGACTCAAACGATTCTACAGAGTCGCCGTTTTTTTTTCTGTTATTCCATCGCTGTTATCCAGCCACCCAGGAGTGTTGAGACATTCTTTGATAAATTTCTTGACACCAAGATAGACCAGACTGTTTTGAGACTCTGGTTTACATAGGTCAATGTGATTCTTTGGTATGGCAACCGGCTTCACTTTTTCAATGCCGGGGTTGGCACTATCTGGGTCTACCACCAAAATCCCTTTGACAGGCTGAGTTTCATAGTAGACTTTTGTGGCAATGCCTAAACTCCGAACATGTTCTCGATACCATTCATTTAATTCCCGTAACTGAGGGGAATGAGCTTTTAGTTCTTTTACACTTATTGTAGTTCGTGTCAGAAAGTTAATATTATCAATTAAATTAGCGAGATGAGCCCCAGTGTGGGGAGTAGCCAGAAATACAATCCCTTTCGTCTGCTTAAGAATAGCTTGCTTTTGAAACGTCAAAGCACTGTTGAGCATTTTTTTGACTAAAAGCCCGCCCATACTGTGAGTAATAAAGATTAATGGACGTTGGCCGAGCTCGTGGATATCTAACCAATCTAATAAATTACTAGCTTGATCGAAAAGGGGCATACTGCTGTGGTTTTTCCAGTTTGTGGCTTCAGCGCTATACCCAAAGGACCAGATGTTAACGCATAAATTATCTTTTCCTAACCAACCTAGCCAGTAGTCATCATCATCCCGTTTTCCCTGGGGATGCCAGGTGGTTATAGCATCCCCTCCCAGCCCGTGAACAAACACCACATCCGCACTGGGCACTAAGTCCTGATGGCTTGAGATTTCAATTAAGCCCGTTAAATTACTCAACGATTAGCCTCCAGTTAATTATATAGCATTAACCAGTAGATGCTTGAAACCCAATCTCAATTTAGTGTAACAAAAAAATACAGGCAGTCGGGAGTCGGAAATTCTACATTCTTAATTCTTAATTCTTAATTCTTAATTCCATAACCGTACATATTATATCAATAAACTACTCAAAAAAATCTAAAATTCCTTGACAAATTAATTTATAATCGTTATGATTGTAGTTGTAAACCTTAAAACGTTTTTTTTACTATGTCTGACAACTTTCGCCCTAATCAAGAAAACAATCCTGAGGAGATAACTCCTAGTAATACTCCTCAGGAACCTTCCCAAAAAAAATACCCGATTAAGCACATTCTGAAGGGCTCCCGCCGGGCAATAACCAACACCATCCATACCCTTTATGCACGGGGTTACGCCCAAACTGACGAGTGGAGCCCCCTTCAGCCAACTGACATTCCTGGGGAATTCATCACGGTAATGACGAAATACTTAATGCTGGGTTAAGGGCTTAAATTTTGGGGGGGTTTCCCCCCCTGGCCAAAGGCCAATCACATCGGATCACGTCCGAATGGGTTTACAACGTTGAGACATAGGTAACAATTCCTAGCCGTGGAACATTGTTCTGCGGCTATTTTTTTTGGTTAGAATGTAGAATTAAGAATGTAGAATTAAGAGCGATCGCTATTGACCCAGTCTTCAGAGTGCTACAATTGAATTAATACGGTTTCAGAAAAACAACCCATGACTAAATTAATCCAAGAAACCTTTGAGCAGATCGCACAGCTTTCGGAAGAACAACAAAACGCCCTAGCCATTTATTTACAAAAACACCTTGCTGAATTTTTGCAGCAAGCTGAAAGAGAGAAACGCATTGAAGAAGAAACTTATACACTTAACGACTTCAATGAAGAGACTCAACAAGCGATTATAAATATTGAAGAACAAAAAAACTTGACCGTTTGTGCCAATAAAGAATCTCTTTATAATGAACTAGGAATTTAATGCTATCACCTGTTTTTGAAAACCGCTTTAAAAAAGACGTTAAACGGCTACAGAAGCGTGGCAAAAATATGGAAAAGCTTAAAATAGTAATTGATAACTTACTAGAGAGAAAAGAACTAGAACCCAAATACAAAGATCATGCCTTAACAGGAAATTGGAGTGGATATCGAGATTGTCATATTGAACCAGACTGGATTTTAATCTACAAAATCTCAGGAACCCATCTTTTTCTGGTTCGTTCCGGTTCCCATGCAGATTTATTCTAAATGATCATGAATTTGGAAGTGCTTACGCTGATATTGTCGGGTGGGCAAATCGACAGGATAACTGATCAAATTGCCAAACTTCCATAATTTGCCCACCCTACCCCTGAATGCTTACCCTCAACTTTCTCGCAGCTTCTCAATTTCCTCTACAGGTAAGCCAGTAGTCTGGCTAATAGTTTCATTATCTAACAAAGGCAAAAGTTGGCGCGCTATTTCGTTCTTAGTTTGTTTTTCTGTAAAAATAACTAGCCCTTGTTGGTCATGAATAAACATCTCTCTTTTTCCTAATTCCTCCAAATCCTTGGTACTTAAATTTGCCTCAGAAGCAATCCCAAATGCCTGTTTAAACTCCGGTTTTTCGGCCATTTGCGGTGGCACCGTTTCTAAGAAAGGCGCATTTTTTAAAAAATACATCCACAACTCATCGAGTTGCTCTAACTCCTCCAACTGCTTCTCAAACTTCGGTAGTTCCACAAACACTAACTGCAAGTGATTTTCGATGTAGTTGATGTTGGTAGTTTCTTCTCGTAACTTGAAATTAGAAATTATCTGATTATGCTCAGGAAACATCACAAAATCCGTAATCGTCAGAGCAATCACTGGCTTGAGATAACGATAGCCTTCTCCTTTACCTAACTGTAGAGAGTAAGCTTTAGTAGCATTGTATAACACTCTTCTGGCAAAGGATTCTACCTGCAAAACCTGCATTTCAATAATCACTAAAGAACCATCACTCAGTTTGGCCTTCACATCGAGGAAAGAATCTTTAAGGATTGGTAGAGGAGAAGACTGATAAGGGTCAATAATTTCTAAATCTTGGATCAGAGGTTGATTGTGGTAGACCAGAGCATTGAGAAAGCTAATCAGAATCGGTTTACTTTCCTGGGATCCAAAGATTTTTTTGAAGGCAAAGTCGGTTTTGGGGCTGATAAATGTCATTACTTTACCAAAGGGAACAGGGAACAGGGAACAGGGAACAGGGAACAGGGAAGTAGTAGGGTGGGCAAAGGGACATTATTCGTGATCAAATGACCTTTCTTTAATTATTTGCCAACCCTACCCCTAAAAAGACGGGGTGTGGGGTGTGGGGTGATGGGTGTAAGGGAAGATCAGGAGCTGGCGGAGTTGCGACGGGACGGTTAAATCAGGTCTCGGACCGATTGTTATCCCACCGGCTAACTCCAAATTCCCTGTCTTGATGATTTTTAACGACAAATTAAGTATATTTTCTTATCCCCCACACCCCACACCCCACACCCTATTCCCTGTTCCCTATTCCCTGTTCCCTATTTCCTACTCTATAATCTATAGCTACACTCAATGCTCGTTCTAAATCTAGCAAAAAAATCGTTAATTTTTCTGCTCCCTTTCCCGTAGTCTGGCCTTTTGGCCATTGCGATACAGCGACATAATTTGCCATACCAAAGAGATAGCTTTGACTGTAAGAGTCTGGCAATTTCCGAATCGTTGATAAGGGCAAATCGATCATACTGGGTAGCTTATCAACCGGTATGGCGCAGGCTTCTCCCCCAGGAGTTTTAACGATGATCAAAAATTCGCCAACATTGGATAACTTAGTAGGGGATTTTGTGACAGTAGCGGTTTCTCCTAAACGTTTAGCTAAGGGTAGCTTAGCTTTACTAGGTTTGACTAGTATTGGTTTTAAAGGCAGCAGCCTCAAGGTTCGATTGTCTAGATTAATTAGTCTGTTATCCCTACTATTTTCCTTAATGTTGCTGGGAAAATCCCTAACGTTTAAGACTACTTTCATTGGTAATGCTAACCAATACTTAGCGATTTTAAATACAATAACTCTGAGTTTTTTCATATTATTACTCCGTAAGCTATCAGCTATCAGCTATCAGCTATCAGCTAATGCTTCACAGGCTAGAAGCCTGTGCCACTCTACTTGAGATGCTATCAGCTAATGCTTCACAGGCTAGAAGCCTGTGCCACAAAGCTGACCACTGACCGCTGACCACTGAATACTGAATGCTGAGGTTTATTTTAAGCATTAGTCTGTTCCCGTAGCGTGAGCTTTTAGCTCACCGCTGACCGCTGACCGCTGATTACTTTATTAATTGTTGCTAAAATGTCTTCCTCTAAATAGGGTTTAGTTAAATAAGCCATAGCCCCAAGTTCCGTAGCAAGTTGTTTATATTTTTCTTGACTACGGGAGGTGAGCATAATAATAGGAATATCAGCTAAGGCTGGCTCTTGATGACTAAGACTCAAAAACTCAAGACCATTTAACCGTGGCATTTCTAAATCAGAGATGATCAGATCAACACAATTATTTTTACGCAATAGTTCTATCGCCTCTAAACCATCTTTAGCTTGTATTACCTGGTTACCATTACGTTCGAGAATTAAGGTTAAATTTTGTCGCTCAGTAATGGAATCATCGACGATTAAAAAGGTTTTAGAAAGGTTACCATCAAGGTTGGCAGGTTGTTCGCGTAGCGTGGCCTTTTGGCAAATGTTAGTGTTGGTTGAAGGTTTAAGGTTGGCAGGTTGTTCGCGTAGCGTGGCCTTTTGGCCAAGGTTATTAGGTTGTTCGCGTAGCGTGGCCTTTTGGCCAAGGTTAGTGTTGGTTGAAGGTTTAAGGTTGGCAGCTTGTTCGCGTAGCGTGGCCTTTTGGCCAAGGTTAGTGTTGGTTGAAGGTTTAAGGTTGGCAGCTTGTTCGCGTAGCGTGGCCTTTTGGCCAAGGTTGGCAGGTTGTTCGCGTAGCGTGGCCTTTTGGCCAAGGTTATTAGGTTGT
>WTKN01000075.1:0-15465 GCA_011524395.1 Moorena sp. SS36440bin_2 | reverse complement strand
AAGGTTGGCAGGTTGTTCGCGTAGCGTGGCCTTTTGGCCAAGGTTATTAGGTTGTTCGCCTTTGGCGTTCGAGTAGGGTAGGTTATCAGGTTGTCTATGATCAGCTTGAAGCTTGTCTGGAGAACTTTCAACATTCAACCTGTTAACCTTCAACTCTTGAGAACTTTCAACCTTAAACCTCCCAACCTTCAACTCTTGAGAACTTTCAACCTTGGCCTTTTGGCCACGCTTCGCGAACAAGCTGCTAACTTTCAACTCTTGAGAACTGCCAACCTTCGACAAGGATGGCTGAGATTGAGAGAGCTGCTGTACATAGTTAAGTAACCCTGTACCGTCAATTACGAGAGTTAAACGACCATCGGCCAAAATACTGCAACCATAAACATAGGGAGGATATGCGATCGCATTCGGCAGCTGCTTGATCACCAGTTCTTGCTCTTCGAGTACTTGTTCCACTTCCAGTCCCACCCATCCTTCACCGGTACCCATCAATAGGACAGGATTCATCTCTTGGGGTTTAGTGAGCAACGGATTCCAAGCTGGTAGTGTCGATACCGGTTGGGATGAGTATTCCAGTAAGGATGAAAGTTGGTAAACGGGGGTGCTATACTCATTCCCCCTGTGATGCCAATTCAGGATTTTTTGATCACTCACCATCTGGATTTGCTCAGATGCTGGCAACAGTATCTGTTCAATGTCATTACCCACAAACCCATACACCCCCTGATTAGCTTGAACCACTAACACCCTGGTATTTCTGAGGGCTTCTTGAATCTGCAAAGAAAAGGTGGTGCCAAGACCCGGCTGGGAGCGAACCTTTACCGTACCGTTAATTCGTTGCACTTGGGAGCGCACCACATCTAGGCCAATACCTCGTCCAGAAAGCTCGTTGATTTGAGAAACAGTGGAAAATCCTGGCTGACACAGTAAGTCTAATAGCTGATTTGGCTCTGGTGATTCGCCTAGGGCTTCCAATTGCTCAACACTGAGCAGGTTGGTTTCCACGGCACGATTATAAATCTTTTCCAAGTCCAGTCCCTGACCATCATCTGTGATTTCAATGATGGTGCGATTTCCTTGATAGAAAGCACGAATTTCCATCTTACCGATAGCAGGTTTACCCCTTTCTTGGCGAACCTCCGAAGATTCAATACCATGGTCGAAACCATTGCGGACTAGATGCAGTAAAGCATCATAGAGATGATCAGCAATGGTTTTATCAACTAGGACATTAGTAACACTGAGGGTTAATTCCGCTGACTTGTGATGGACATTAGACAACTGCTGCACCATGGAAGGAAAGGACTTAAGCAGATGTTCCAGAGGTATAGTCTGAGCGGATTGAAGAGTATCCCTCAGCTGAGTTGATAGACGCTGTTCTCGTTCCACACTAGCAGCAGCAGTAGTAGCTAATAGGCTCAGGTCTTCTGTAGCTTGAGTTAGTTGCAGGGTTTCTTCCCATGTCGAATCCCACAGCTTAGAAATTTGCTGATTACAGGAATGCTTCTTGAGCTGAGTGCGCAGTTGAGTAAGGGTGTGGCAATGTTGCTTGAGCCAATTGGAAAGTTTTTCAACTACCTCTTGACAGTTTTCATCCTGCCATCCTAACTGGTTTTGGTTAATCAGTAGTTCACCAACTAGGTGAGATAGGTGTTTAAGACTGTCTAAATCAACCCGCACTGTGGCTGATGTCTTGATCGAGCCCTCTGCTAATGAAGGCACATCAGCTTCTGCAGACTCCCAATCGGGAGGAGACATTGATATTTCTTTTAATTCTTTTCCTGATTCAGGGTTAACTACGAACTCCGACTCTTGCTTAGGGTCAGTTTGAGCTTGGTTAAGATTTTCTGTTGCTAAGGTTTCTGAAGATTCATCCAGAAATATAGTATTTGGCTCAAGAGATTCTTCTTCAAGAAACACTTGATTAGCTTGGTGTTGCGCAAGAGGAATATTACCAAAGGTTTCCTCCAGTAATTCATCAATAGCTATTGAAGGTTCTTCGCCTTTCCCGTTCGAGTAGGGTAGGTTAGTTTCTGTTTGTGACCCAGCTAATTCTTGAAGGGCGAGGCTGGGGTTTCCTCCACAAGTGCGATCGCCTGCTAAGACAGCGCTATGAGCTTCCTGGAAATTCCTTAAGGCAATCTTGGCAATTACCATCACCTGTTCAGGGTTAGCGTCAAGGGCTGTGAGGGTGTTTTCGGCAATGGCTTTAAACCCTGGTAAGTTCAAGGATTCCCCCAAGCCTACAAATATTTCAGCTTGTTCTGCCAAGGTCTCAGCAATTTCGGTCAACCTAGCCTTGTCATGATCGGGGGTGGTTCGCGTAGCGTGGCCTTTTGGCCAAGGTTCAAGGTTGTTTGATTGAGCACTGAGTAAGGAACCTAGGTGATCGATTCGTTGTTTAACGCCTACTTCAAAGATAGATTGGACAATATCAAACCCAAGTTCTGCTGATGTGGGTAGAGAGGCTTGATAGTTAAAACAATCTCCTAATTTAGCTTGCAGTTTAGCAAACACCCCTGCAGCTCGGTTGATAATCTCAGTATTCTTGCTCAACTCCCCAGTCATTTGAGCAGTGAGTGCCATCCTCAGGCACTGATATCCCTCAAACAGTAGTGTTTCTAGTTCTGTATCAATGGTTGCCTCAGGGGCTAACATTGCCCGGAAGACATCTTCGAGATAATGTGCTACACTCTTTATGGTCTCTTGCCGAACATTAGCAGCTGCGCCTTTCAGGGTATGAGTGGCTCGCATTAAGTCATAAAGTTGGTTTTTTGGCTTGTCCGGTGTCAAAGCCAGCAAATGTTGTTCAATAACTTGCAGCAAGTCCTGGGCTTCCCCAAGAAAGTATTGATAGGTTTCTGGATCAATAGTTGACATTTTTTTAGGGAGTAGGGAGTAGGGAATCGGGAGTAGGGAGTAGGGAATCGGGAGTCGGGGTAAAAAACTTGAATTTACCTTATAGTTGCTGGTGGCGAAAACCACGCCAGTAGCTGATCAGCCTTTTCACACTCCAACCTACCAAACTCCCCATACTACTCGCCCCCAGGTTCCAAACTCCCCAACCATAGCGCTATAACTAGTTAACGGTAAACTGCTCAACAGCTACCTGTAGCTTTTCGATGGTGGTGAGGGATTCCTTGAAGGACTCCCAAAGCTGGGTAGAGTCTTCAGAAGTATTGGTGGATATGGCGGCAACGTCTTTCATGGTTTGGGTGACCGACTGTGATTGTTCCAGTTGGGCTAGGGTTGCCTGGGTAATGCCTGCAACTAACTGGCTAATCTCAGCAGTAGCTGATGCGATCGCATTTAGATTGCCCTTGCTTTCTTCCACCAATTCTGTGCCAGTATTAACCTGAGCGATCGCGACTTCGGTCACTTTAATCACCTCTCTAGTCTGAGTGCGGATTTCAGCAACTAAATTAGAAATTTCCGTCGTTGCCTTGGCCGACTGTCGAGCTAAGGAGCGCACCTCATCAGCTACCACCGCAAAACCTTTACCATACTCCCCAGCACGGGTGGCTTCGAGAGCAGCATTGAGGGAAAGTAGCTGGGTTTGGGTAGCAAAATCACTAATCACATTCAATACCCGGTCAACATTTTGGGAGTATTGACTTAACTGTCTAATTTGATGGCTGGCTTCCTCCACACTGTCCCGAATTCCTAGAATTCCCTCCACCGTGCGGTTCATCGCTGTTTCCCCCGATGCTACTTTTTGGTTTGCCTCTTGCACAGCTCGGTCGATGGATTGGGCGCTAGCGGTTACCGCTTGGGTAGAGTTAACCATGCTCTGGATTTGATCCATCGCTTGGGTCAACTCCTTACACTGATGCTGGGCTTCTTGGGAAACTTTAGTAATTGCTGCTTCACTCTCTGTAGCAGTTTCAGCGACTTTCACAGAAGCTGAGAGTACCTCGATCACAATTTGCCGTAAACTCTGAATGGTGTTGTTGTAGGCATCTGCAATTGTTCCCAGTGCATCATTGGTAATCGGAGCTCTAACGGTCAAGTCACCGTCTAGAGCAGGTCTAACAGCTGTGAGCAAATCAATAGCACGCTGTTGGAATAATTCCCTAGCCTCCTTTTCCCGTGATGCTAATTCTGCTAATTTTTCGGATTGCGATCGCAATTGTTCCAAATACTCAGCTCGCTGCAACGGTATACTCATCTGAGCCGCAATCTGAAGCATCCAATTAATCTCTTCCGTTTGCCAATCCCTAGGCTCAGAATTTTGATAAGCAGCCAGTAAACCCCACAGTGTATCCTCTTGGAAAATCGGCACAATAGTATAGGCTCTGGCCTGATATCGCTCTAGCTGCTCGATATAACAACTTGAAAAATCCCGTTGGTAGATATCACTAACCACCCAGAAGGGTTTCTCTTCCCTAGAGAGATTGCCTTGGATGCTTTGTAGATAGGTATCTCGGATGGTTGGAGCTTCCTGGCTAAACTGCTCAGGGGTATTTCCAGCCACCGTTTTCACCATACATTCACTAATATTTTTGTTGATCAGGGGATTATTAGTCTGTTCCTGGATTAGGGATGTCCAGCCACTAGCCACAGACTCAGCCACAAAGGTGCCACTCCAATCAGAATTGAAGCGATATATCGCAACACGGTCAACCCCTAAGAGTGTACGAACTTCGTTGGTAGTAACATTAAAAATAGTACGCAAGTCTTGGGATTGTTGAATTTTATCCGTCACCTTAGTCAGCACTCGTTCCCGTTCTGCTGCTTGACGTATTTCCTCAGACTTTAACTGTTGTGCCTCCAGTAGCTCAGCGTGTTGCAATGCTACTCCTAACTCAGCTGCAATATCCAGCATCCAGCTAACCTCTGACTCCTGCCATTGCCTGAGATCAGAGTTTTGATAGGTAGCCAATAATCCCCAGAGTTTTTGATTCTGGTAAATAGCTACAATTACATAGGCTCTGGCTTGATAACTTTCTAGCACTTCCAGATAACAAGGAGTGAACTCCTGATTGTAGATATCCTCCACCACCCGGTAGGTTTCCCCCCTACTATAGGAACCCCCCTGGGTTTCTTGAAGATAAGTATCGACCTGGTTAATTGGTTGACTAGCCAATTGTTGGATGCTGCATTCGCTGATATCAGCCCTGAGGGTGGAGTTATTAGTCTGGCTCTGAAGCAGAGAAATCCAGCCTCCAGCCACAGACTCTGCTACAAATTCACCACTCCAATCTCGATTAAAGCGATAGATAACGGCTCGGTCAGTTTTGAGCAGTTGTCGCACTTCTTGAGTGGTGGTCTGGAAAATAGTCTTGATATCCAGAGAACGGCGGACTTTGTTAATGACTTTCGCCACTGTTACTTCCCGCGCCTGCTGCTGTTGCAACTGAGTGCGTAACTCGTGGTTAGCTAGGTGAAGGGATAGTTCTGTGGCAATAGTCTGAAAGGAATTAATCTGTTGTGGAGTCCAGGATGGAACCGACTTGTCTTGGTTTGTCTGTGCCTGGCATTGCTGCAGGACCAACAAACCCCAAGCTTTCCCCGATACGGGCAAGCATAAGCTGAGACTGGATTTAACTTGAAATTTATCCAGCAGCTGGAGTTGGTAGGGGGTGACCGAATCATTGCTGACGTGATCGATAATTACCCTTGAGTGCTGGAAATACTCTGTGGACAAGTCAGCCCCAAAAGCAGTAGCATCTAGGGCTTCTCCGACCGCAGGAGTCCAACCCCGTTCTACGGCTTCTGCCAAAACTATTCCGGTGCGAGCAGAATTGAAGCGATAAATTAACACCCGCTCGGCTTGGCTTAGATGTTGAACCCCATTGACTGTATTGTTTAGTAAGGTTTCCCAGTCCCCAGCTTCACTCATTAATCTGCTCAGCTCTAACAATTTTTCATCCTGGGCTTGGAACTGTTGTTGGAGTGCCTCTTCGTAGCTAAGCTTCAATTGCTGAATTTCCAGATTCACCCCTACCGTAAACTGCTCAACCTCCTGACTAAAGGATTCAAATTGCTCCAAATTTTTTTTCAGGTCTAATTTATCTACCCTTCGGCGTTGCTCTAGATCAGTTTTTAGCCTGTCTAGGTTAACCTTAAATCCCTCTAGGTTCGGGCGAGCAGAGTTAAAAAATTGCGGAGTATCCTCCTTGAGGAGATTATGATTTTCTAATAGCAGTTCTGAATCGTTATCATCCCATTGTGCGTCTGACATCTGACTAGAGTCGTAAATTTTAATTATACTTCAGGAAGTATAAAATGTAAATTGTTAACCCTTTATTATGAAGTATCAGGTTTAAACTGTCAAGTCTCAAGTATGAAGTACAGCTCACGGGGCTCACGGGGTGACAACAAAGCTCAAACCTAGATAGGTGGAACGGTGTTAGGTGTTAGGTGTTGGGTAAAATGAGCGGATCGGAGTCTTTGTCTTTGCCAGCAATTGAAGCAATTTTCACCAATTCAACTGCATAGATAGTTTTTTTCAATCCATCCCGCAATGGCAATCTTCACGCTTCACCTAACCCCTAAAACCTAACCCCTGTAAGATTTTCAAGAGCGCTTGTCACCCCCTGAGGATCTTTACAGATTCAGTTGAGAAGTGTGTCAGCGACAATCCCACCAGTATTTTTTATATCTTCTGGTGTGGTTACACTCAGCAAATGTCCATTGTCAAGATACCAAATCACGTCTACTGTTAATAGGCGTTCCGGGCGATGGGTCACAATGATCACAGTACCAGAGTAACTGTTTAATACCTTGTCCAAAAACTTTGCTGATTGAATATCTAAATTGGCATCAGCCTCATCTAACAGTAGTAGAGGAGGGTTGCCTAACAAAGCTCGAGCCAATGCAATTCGTTGACGCTGCCCGGTTGATAGCCCTTGTCCTCGTTCTGCAATGCGCGTGTTTAATCCATCCGGCAACTCTGAGCGGATTTTATCGATGCCACACAGTTTCCAGACCGCCTCTATTTCTTCTGGGGAAGCTTTAGGGCATCGATAAAGAAGATTACGCCTAATGGTTCCCCTAAGTAAGGGTAATTCTGGGCTGACCATCCCGATCGAGCGTCGCAATGAATTAAGAGGATACTCCACCAAGTTTTTGCCATCGAGGTAAATGCTACCTTGATCAGGATCAAAGAGACGAGCTGCTAGAGCAAGCAAGGTTGATTTCCCCGCACCATTAGGACCAACAATGGCAACTTTCTGCCCCTGATCGATGGAACCACTGATATGGTTAAGACTGCCATCCACTTTCACCTGGTCAAATACCAGGTGACTTGGATTGGAGTCCACAGTCTCTTCTGCTGATACAGCTTGGGTTAAAGCAGGTATCAGGAGGAACTCCTCTAGCTTGCTGAGTGCTACCCGTGAGTTGTACCAATACTCTTGAACTCTGCCAAGGTCTCGTAATGAGGGAGATAAAAAACTGACAATAGACATCGCTGCTACCACAGTTCCAGCAGAAGCCCGTTGTGCAGACACTTCTATAGCACCTACAAACAGGGCAACTGCAATCGATAAGGTTGTTGTAGCTTGAGCACTTCCTCGTAACTGACCTACTACTTTAGCCCAATGCACTTTAGCCTCTTCCAGACGGACGCTCTGTTGGATTAGACGCCTACGCTCACGACGAACCTGACCACAGACTTGAACAACCCTCATGGCTGAGACTTTTTCATTGATATTACCAGCTAGTTGACTCAGACGACGGCGAGAGTGCTTGGCTCTATCTTGCAATGGCTGTCCCAATCGTAACGTAATCAATGTACTACAGCTCAAGGCCAAGAATAGGGCGATCGCTAGCATAGTGTTGACCCAAGCTAGGGCTAGTAGTGCTGTAAGCGTAGTAGTCACAGCAATAGCCAAACGTGCTAGCCCTAAACTGACCCACTGACGCAATGCGGTAATATCACCAACAAAGCGTAGCACTACTCCCCCTTGACTTCGTTTTTGAAGGTCTCGATAGGTGATACTACTTAGGCAGTCATACATGGCAATACGAACATCCCGAGCATAGCTTTGTCCCATACGTTCGGTATCCACTCGTTCAATCATCCGTAGCCAGATCACAATTAAGGCACTCAAACCTAGACCTGTACCTAGCCCTGCAAGCATTGATGAGGTTGTGGAGTATGAAACATCAATGAGCTGGTCAAACAAATGTTTAACTAATTGTGCATAAATGATGCTAACAATTGCTTGAACCAGACCATTGACCACAAGCCGGATTAATAGTATCTTGCGATGCCCACTAATAGCTTTAGGAATTTTTGCCATTGACAGCCTTGGAGTTGTAAATTGTGGAAATTGTTTGGCAACATTGTGGCAAGATTGGTTGATGAAATTGTTGAATCTGCTCTGAAGATCGGATCGGATTAGAGGATTGAATTAAACTTAGAATAGAAGGATGACTTAAGTCATCTAAATCCCACACAGGTACATGAACTGATTTACGGATTTCATCAATAGCAAGAGGGGAGGTAGTTAAGAGTCCCCCAATCCCGATAATCGGTAAACCATGCTGTTTGAGGCAGGTCACACCTCCCACTGCACCAACGGCATCACCGGCTGCAAAAATCACTCCATCAATTGATTTTAGAAACTCACATGATTCAATTAAATAGGACGTTTCATCTTGGTAAATGCCATCAGCAACTTCTACAATAATGGCGTCTACATTTGTATCAATCATGTGTCCCATCAACTGTTCAAAAATAAGGTGTAAATCTTCACCTGGCAATTTATAAGTTGAAGCAAAACCCACATCGGTAAAATCAACAACAATGCTAGCACCTGCATCCTTCATAAACCACGGATCATTACCAGCTCCAGTGCCAGTGACTTTAGCCGCTCCAACGGTCAAACCAGCCTTAACTAATCCCCGAATCAAATAGGCAGCAGTAGTTGTCTTACCCGAGTTCATAGAGGAACCAATCACCGCTATAGTCAAGGGACGTTTTCGCGCTGATGATTCAACATTCAAGCCCCATTTTTTGATATTAAGGGGTTTGCCATCACTATCCCCCAACAAGCCTAAAGGCGTTAGGGTTGTGGGTGGATCGATAGTGAGATTTTGCTTGATTACTTGTCCAGCTAACCCTCCAGCAGCCACCAAATGGCAAGACCGTAAATCTGGTGGGACTTCTGCTTCAAACTGATCTGGTGCATATCGATGCCCATAACATAGGATCACTTCATCTCCAGGAAACAGTTTCGCCTTACGCCCATCCGCTAATTCAAGTCGTTTATGCTGCCCAATCTCTTCCACACGAGCTAATACTAAATCTCCGGACAAGGGCTGACAGAACCCTGTTATCAACGATTGAATTGCTGAGAATGAAATCCGTCGAGTAGTATAGGCGGATTTTGCATGAATAAGTTGGGCGGAATTAAAATTATAAATCATGTCCATCCTGAACTATTAGAGTTAACAGAAACGGTAAGATAGCAGTCCTAAATAATTTGTAAAAATAATTCTGGCTTAAGAGGTTGTCTGAGAAGTCTCATTGGCTACATCCAAGCCCCCTAAATCCCCCGAGCGAGCAATCCCTCGCTCGGGGGACTTTTACAAGCAAATGGACTCTTGTTCCCCCCAAAGTTGGGGGGTTAGGGGGGCAAAATTCAGTATAAAAAAACTTTTCAGATATCCTCTAACTATTGGCTATTGGGTTGCTATACAAGCCCTAGTTTTGAATCGGTTTGTTGCGAAATATCCCAGTCATGACAATGCCACTGATTAACATGGCAATTAGCCCCAAACCATTCAAGAGTACATACAATACTCGGAGTTCTTTACCTAAGAATGTTCCTTGGTGAATGTACATCAACAGGTATCCTACTTTGTCTGAAGCCCCAAACCAACTTTTAGTGACTCGGTAGCTTATGCCAGTAAAACCAGTAGCAAACAAAGGGATAAAAATAATCGGTGCGATGAAGCGGTGCAGCTTACGCAAGGTGCGTTTATCCATAATTATTTCCCTTCTTTACTTCCAGAGTGCTCTAACTAAAAACTAAGCTAAAACACAAAAAGTAAAGAACTAGGAAAGAAGAATTTATAGCAACGAAAGTATGCTTGACCCTATGATATTCTTTTTAAAAATAAAATTTTGCACAAGGAAACAGCTAACAAAAATATGGCTTAACCTTTACTTCGGCTGCTATATTTCTAGTTAACTAGGGGTAACTGCACTCGGAAGCAACTGCCAATGCCTATCTCGCTAGTGACAGTGATCTTGCCCCCATGTGCTTGGGCAATGGTTTGAGCGATCGCTAATCCTAAACCCATATTTCCTTCACGATGGTTTCTGCCTGGATCTGCCCGCCAAAAACGGTCAAAAACCTGGGGTAAATTTTCTGGGGCAATCCCGATGCCCTCGTCTTCCACAGCGATCGCTACATGGTTTTCCATCGCGAACATGCTGACAGTTACTGTTTTTCCTCCGGGAGTGTATTGCAGGGCATTGTCTAGCAAGTTGGCAAACAACCGTTTCAGATTTTGTGCATCCCCCAAAACAGATAAGCCTGTGATTAGCTTCGATTTAAGGGTAATTGTTTTTATTTCTGCTTCTATGTCGGAACAGTTGATCTGATCTTCGAGAATTTCGTCAATGGGAACTGGTATCCACTGATGTTTGATGGGTGTTGGTGCCCTATCCATCCGGGACAACAACAGTAAATCTTCCACTAAACGAGTCATTTGCTTAGAAGCGCTAGCGATCGCGGCTAGCTTGTCTACATCCGCTGGATCTATCCTCTCTGGATACATCTGCATCACCTCAACGGAAGTTTTAATGGCTGTTAAGGGCGATCGCAACTCATGGGAAGCATCAGCGGTAAACTGTTTAAGCTGTTCAAAACTTTTTTCAATCGGTCTGAGGGACTGACGGATTAGCCAGATTGCACCTAAGCCAGTAAGTCCTAGAGCTACAAAGCCTCCTATACTTAATCCCATGCGTAGACGAACAAGTTCTGCATCTAAGGCAACTGTAGATTTACTAACCCGAATATAGCCAATAAGCTCTTGATTTTCACTCTCAGGGGAAGGGTTGAAAACTGGTAAGGTGAGGGTGCGAATTATACCTTCAACAGCAATATGAGGGGAATCGATATTTTCAGGCATTGTCCCACTAGGGAGAAGATTGCCTTGTTTAACCAATAGCTGGCTTTTTTCATCGAACCATTGCACACTGTGATCTTGGATGGGCAGATTATTATCTGTCGATGGTTTTTCACTTAGATTGAATAAATCCGTAGGTAAGTCTTCATCGTCAGGATCTTCTTCGTACTCGTTGTCGTCTAATTTATATTCATAATACTCATGTTTTATCAGCTTTAGAGTTTTAGCTGCTGTTTCCGCCAAGGTAAGTAGTTGGTTATTTAGGTCTTGATTGAGATCTTGGGAAACAACGTGATTTACCACCACTCCTGATGCTGCCATAATTGTTACCATTACCCCTAGATAGGATAGTAGCAGGCGCAGTCTTAGAGCGTGAAACTTTTTTTTAGAGGTAGGGGTTGAGCCGATAACCCAAGCCATAGACGTTTTCGATTAAATTATGGGGTGCTCCAGCAGTTTTTAGCTTTTTCCTTAAACTCTGTAGATGAACCTTGACAGTTTCCTCTTCTGGCATGTCTTCAAAACACCATACCTGTTCTAGAATTAAACTCCGGCTGAGCACACGTTCACCATTGCGGAGGAATAATTCTAATAAACTATATTCTTTGGGGGTTAGATGCAACCGCTTACTATTATATCTAACTTCACACTTACTGGGATCGAGGGATAGATTCTCCCACTCCAGTACTGGGGACAAGGTGGGATTGCCTCGGCGCAGTAAGGCGCGAATTCTCGCTAATAACACTTGGAGATCGAAGGGTTTGACCACATAATCATCAGCCCCAGCATCTAATCCTATCACTTTATCAGTGCTAGTGTCTTTTGCTGTAAGCATCAAAATCAGTGTCTTATCTCCTGTTTTTCGTAATCTTTGGCAAAGGGTTATTCCATCTAGCTTGGGCAGCATCAAATCCAAAACAATTAAGTTATAGGTGAAACCTAAGGCTAAGTCCAACCCTTCTTGCCCGTCTTGAGCAATTTCAACTGCATATAATTGGCTAGTGAGGGCTTCTGCTAAGGCTTTAGCAATACGCAGATCGTCTTCTACAAGCAAAATTTTCATCAATTGCGATCGCTTCGAGGCTGGGTAGTAACTTGATATTTCATCCTTTATACTTCATTTATATAGAGCTTCTGATATTAATGAAGTAAATCTGCGGTCAAGGATTCATAAAGCTGACTAGTGTTCGCGTAGCGTGCGCGTAGCGCTTATGCTGAACGCGCACGCACCTCAAGTAGCGCTTATGCTGACAGAACTGCTATAGTTCTAGTGCTGCTTGAACAATTCGTTGGGCATCTAAGATAATACTACTGGCTTCAGGAAGATAGGCTTTGACAAATTGTCCAAATCTGAGGGGCAATAATTGATCAGGCGGTTGTAAGTTTTGCCAATGGTGCTGTTCTATTTCTTCCACTTGTGAAACCACCAGTCCCAGCAGTTTGCTGTTGACTTGAAGTACAATTACCATGATTTTTGTCCTCGGCATGTCCAAGGGTAGCCAAACACCAGGAAATCCTAGCAGAGAGTTTAGATCTAACAACCACAGCATTTCACCACGCCAGTTGTAAATCCCAATCACACTATCGGCAGTATGGGGAATTGGCAAAATTTCAGCAACCGACACATTCAGAATTGCTTGGATGTAGTTTACCTGTAACAACGCCCCATTGTCAGACCCTACTTGGAAACGCAAAAATTTCTCCTGGGGGGGAAGTTGGGCATCAAAACTGACCTTAACGGAGGTAGGCAGAGGTAATTGAGCTTGGAACCTCTGGAAATTATGTTCATTTTTCTGCCAGGAGACAGGGTAATTGACTTGATTAGTTCTCACCGTTGAGCCTGACTCTAGCCAAGTAGATAAGTCGAGCACCACCGGAATGCTTTCTAGTTTAATTTGTTTACGCCATGCTAGTTGTTTCTCGGTTAGGCTACGCCCCAAAATTTTGACTGTATCAATTGAGTTTGGTTTTAGCTTGCTGATGGTGTGGTAGATAAATCTAACCACAGCTCCTGGTTTAGGAGCGGGGTCTGCTTCGAGTAAAACCAATAAAGAGCTATCGTTAAGTTTAACTTTAGCTATAATACCTTCGTGCTGAAGTTTATGATTCAGCATACCAGCGATGACGTTTGGGTTTCCCTGTTTAGCTAATTTTAAAATTTGGCTTGTCTTGGAAATCTGCTCTTTGCTCATCACACCAACTTACTATTCAATTTATGATAAATACAATTCCAAGGTATTTAATCGATTAATTTGTAATAATTGTTAATTTTGGTTAGAGTGACTGCTCACGTTTTTAGAATTGCGTGAATTTATAAGCCAATGAAAACTAGGGTTGAATCTACTTCTAATAGCTTGAGTGCGAAGCTAGTACGCTACGGTCACGAAAAATTTACTGGCCGACTTGATCTGAAGGTGTCAACTGCTCAGCAATGGAGCCTCTACTTGAGCTATGGCCGTTTGGTATGGGCATCTGGCAGTGTTCATCCCACTAGGCGTTGGCGTCGGCAGATCATCTACCATTGTCCTGAGATTAATCCTAATCGGATTGCCCTCAAAAAGATAGAGTCAGGGTCCTGTTGGGACTACCACTTGATCGTGCTGTTAGCACGGAAGCGAATGATCAACCCCCAACAGACTGTGCTTGTAATTCAAGGCACTGTAACAGAAATATTGTTTGATATCCTCCAGAGCCTAACCTTAGTTTCTGCGGAGCAAAGCGTAATTGAACTCAGTAATGGTTCTGTGTCGTCAAACACCATTGAAACTAAGGTCAAGAAGCCTGACAATTTCTTGCTCAATGCCCAGTTAGGAGTACGTCCCTCTATGCAGGGGATTTTGCCACAAACGTGGATGTTAGAGGTAGAACCAACTATTAACCAAGCTCAACAGGTCTGGCAGCAGTGGTCAGAAATGGATTTGGAAGATGTTTCTCCTGACTTAGCACCGGTGCTGTTGCAAAAGTCGGCTTTGGAACAGCAAACCTCAGTGGCGACCTACAAAAATCTGGTAAGCCTAATCAACGGTAAGCGCACCCTGCGAGATATAGCAGCCCTGCTTAAACGAGATGTGTTGCTGCTGAAGCGATCGCTAAAGCCTTATATTAATAAACAACTGATTGAGCTAGTAGAAGTGCCTGACTTGATAGCTCCCAACTCTGAAGATATCCCTGGCAAGGCAGGCACTAGTAACCAAAAAGCTCAAACCCAAAAATCCCAAACCCAAAAATCCCAGAACAAGTCTGATCAGGCATTAATAGCCTGTATTGATGATCACCCCCAAACCTGTAAAATTATGAAGGAAGTGATTCAATCAGCAGGTTATCGATTTTTAGGAATCCAAGACTCTATCAAAGCTCTACCGTTGCTACTCAAACATAAACCAGATTTAATATTCTTGGATTTGGTGATGCCGATTGTTAATGGCTACGAAATGTGCGCCCAGATCCGTCGGGTGTCAGTGTTTGCCAATACACCAGTAATTATTCTGACGGCTAAAGATGGTATTGTAGACCGAGTAAGAGCCAGAATCGTTGGGGCCACTGATTTCCTTAACAAACCAATCGACCATCAAAAAGTAGTGGCAACGGTGCGCAAGTATCATACAACCTCGCCCAGCCAGACCGATCCAGTTGAAAAAGCCGAGAGTCCGGAGGTGAAGCAAGAGTCTGGAGGTGGGGGTAATCAAGAATTGTCCTAGGTTAACGGTTAATGGTCAACGGTTAACAGTCAACAAACACTAACTATTGAATCAGCTCCTCTAGGGTACACAGCAATTCTTCTGGATTCACTGGTTTAGCTAAGTAGGCATCAGCGCCCAGCATCTTTCCCCAAATTTTGTCCACCTCAGTACCTTTGGTGGAGCAAATCACCACAGGAATCTTGCTAGTGTGAGGATTAACTTTCAGGGCTCGACAAAACTCAAAACCACTTTGACCAGGCAAAATTACATCTAAAACTACTAAATCTGGCCTATGGTGAGATAATTTTTCCTGAGCCTCCTCCACACTAGCCACGCAAGTAACCCCCAAACCCGCTTGTTGCAAACAGCGAGTTAGGTAATGTCTTTCTGTTACGCTATCTTCTATTACCAAAACAGTTTTCATAGATTAAATTATAACACTTTATACAGAAAGTTTCTTAATGGCAAGGGGAAAATTACTGAATCAGATTAGGGTTTACCTGGCGCTATGGTTAGTGAAATCACGGTGAACTCAGCTTATCCACCAAAGGGCATTATATTAAATCCCTAGTGACCAGAGCTTCGGAGGTTCAAAGTAGGGAGTAGCAAATATAGCAAGTCTTATACCCATGAGGTACAAATTTTTAGGTTTTAGGTTTTAGGTTTTAGGTTTTAGGTTTTAGGTTTTAGGTTTTAG
>WTKN01000289.1 GCA_011524395.1 Moorena sp. SS36440bin_2 | reverse complement strand
GAGGATTGCTACCCTTAGAGCTAAATGGTAATCCCTAAAGTTGAGTAATGACTGAAGCAAGAACTATTTTTCGGAGCAGCACAGCCACTAGTACCCTAGCTATTCACTACCATGTCGCTATGCCTCAGCCTCAATCCCATCTGTTTGAGGTAACGCTACAAGTGGAAGGCTGGGAAGCCCCTTTGTTAGATTTAAAGATGCCCGTTTGGACTCCAGGCTCTTACTTAGTGCGGGAGTATGCTCGACATTTACAAGATTTCTCTGCGGATACCGGTAATCCTACCCAGTCTTTACCGTGGCGGAAACTGACCAAGAATCATTGGCTAGTGGAAACTGGTGATGGGTCGGCTATCACTGTGCGTTATCGTATCTTTGCTAATGAATTAACGGTACGCACTAATCACTTAGATGCTAGCCACGGTTATTTTAATGGTGCTGCTCTGTTCTTCTTCATCCCAGGATTTGAACAACACCCTTGCGAGGTTACTATCGCGCCACCTCATCCCGATTGGCGGGTGACCACACCCTTACCAGCCGTGTCAGGCAAATTTAATACCTTTGAGGCCAGGGATTTTGATACCTTAGTCGATAGTCCTTTTGAAATTGGTGCTCATAAGCTCTATGACTTTGAGGTTTTGGGGAAACCCCATCAATTGGCCATCTGGGGAGAGGGTAATGCTGACCCAAAGCGGATTATTGAGGATACTAAGAAGATTATCAAGGTAGAAGCTGAACTGTTTGGAGGTTTACCTTATGATCACTATTTGTTCTTCCTTTATCTAACGGCTAGTGGCTTTGGGGGATTGGAACATAAGGATAGTTGTTCGTTAATCTACTCGCGCTTTGGTTTTCGGGCAAAGGATAAGTATAATCGCTTCTTGCAACTGGTGGCTCATGAGTTCTTTCACTTGTGGAATGTTAAGCGGATTCGACCATTAGCCCTAGAAACCTTTGACTATGAAAAGGAAAACTATACGACATCGTTGTGGTTTTCTGAGGGAACAACCAGTTACTATGACTTATTAATTCCCCAACGGGCTGGTATCTATGATGCTAAGACGTTGTTAGAGAATTTGAGTAAAGAGATTACTCGGTTTTTAACTACACCAGGACGTAAGGTGCAGCCCCTGGATCAGTCGAGTTTTGATGCTTGGATTAAGCTTTATCGACGGGATGCTAACAGTGATAATAACCAAATTTCCTATTATTTGAAAGGGGAAATGGTGTCATTATTGCTGGATTTGTTAATCCGGGCGCGCCATGGAAATAAGCGATCCCTTGATGATGTGATCACGAAGATGTGGGAGCAATTTGGTAAAGGGGAAATTGGCTTTACTCCCCAACAACTGCGAGAGGTAATAGAATCCGTAGCAGAGCTAGATTTAAGTAATTTCTTCTCGAAGACTATTGAGGGTAAGCAGGAATTGCCCTTCAATGAGTATCTCAAACCCTTTGGCTTACAAGTGGTGGCCGTGGATGAAGAATCTGTGCCTTACTTGGGGGTGAAGGTGAGGACTGACAATGGTCAGGACTGGATCCAGTTTGTGGAGATGGATTCTCCTGCGGCAGTGGCAGGAGTGGATGCTGGTGATCAGTTACTGGCTATTGATGGGTTGCGAGTCAAGGGGGATCAATTATGCGATCGCTTAAAAGATTACGAAGCTGGTGATGTGATTGAGCTTAGTGTATTCCATCAGGATCAATTGGTTACTCTACCGATTACATTAGGCAAATCTCAACCCAGTCGTTACCAAGTTATGCCAGTGAAGAATCCTACCCATGCCCAGCAGCAGAATTTTTCTGGGTGGTTAGGGGCATCTTTGGTCAAGATGAGTTGAGGGTAATCGGTAAAACGTTACGAGAGAATTTCCGATGTGAGCTGTTCAGGAGTAACGGGTTGACATTTTCCTTCGGCAAACTCTTGTTGAGCTTCTTTAACATCTCTAATTCTCTCGGCTCTTCGCCGAGAGCGAAGGCGATTTATTAAACTATTAATTAGATTTTCTTGATCGTCTAAGGAAAGTGTATCTGCTGCTTCTAATATTTCTGAAAAGGTGGGTTGTGTCATGATGCTTTTGATTTTACATAAAATCAGTTTTATTCATTATATTTTTTATCTAACACGATTGACCGTTAAGATTTAAGTATTGATAATAGTAGCTTACCACTGCCAGCATGATTTTATCCTGATAAGGAGTGCGATTGTAATGCTTCAAGCTTTACCAACGTTTATAACTGTTGATGAGTTTATTACTCAGTATGGTGACAACGAAGGCTATGAACTAATCGATGGGGAACTAATTGACATGGAACCTACGGGACCACATGAAGAAGTAGCAGGGTTTGTGGGACGGAAGTTAAATGTGGAGATTGACCGAGGATACCCAGATTATCTGATTCCCTACCGATGTCTGATCAAAATTTTAGCAACCCAAACAGCGTTTCGTCCTGATGTGATTGTATTAGATAGAACTCGGCTAGTAAATGAACCCTTATGGCAAAAAGATCCTGTGATTACGTTGGGAACCTCAATCAAGCTTGTTGTTGAAGTTGTTAGCACAAACTGGCAGAACGATTATGCTCGTAAGGTTGAAGATTATGCCATACTAGGTGTTCCTGAATACTGGATTGTCGATTATCTGGGCATTGGTGGTAGAGATTATATTAGTAAACCTAAACAACCAACAATTACAATTTGCACTTTAGTAGATGATGAGTATCAAAAACAATTATTCCGAAATGATGATGGTCTTGTATCGAAAGTCTTTCCGGATCTTAGTTTAACTGCTAACCAGATTTTTGGATCTAGTATTATTTTAGGGAACAGGGAACAGGGAACAGGGAACAGGGAACAGGGAACAGGGAACAG
>WTKN01000235.1 GCA_011524395.1 Moorena sp. SS36440bin_2 | reverse complement strand
TCATACATCCACTCTAGTTGCAAATACTCTCCCAACAATTTCAGCAACTGTTGCTGATCTACGGGTTTGGATAAAAAGCCTTGACAGCCGACAAGCTTACTTTTCTGTTGGTCGGTGTCTAACACGTTCGCGGACACCACAATAATGGGGATATCCTGCATGTCAGGTAGGTTTCTCAGTTGTGCGATCGCTTCAAAGCCAGTTTTGACCGGCATGACTAAGTCGGTCAATATCAGGTCAGGTTGCAGCTGTTGAGCCAGTTCGATTTCCTCCTGGCCATTTTCTGCCATCACTATTTCAAAGCCCAACGGCTCTAGCATATTCTGCAATACAGCCCGATTTGCTGCTTTGTCTTCCGCTATTAATACCTTGCGCCGAGAGCCAATATAACCAACAATTTGCCCGAGGCTCTGTTGCTGCTGTGGTTGGTATGTTTCTACCAGTGGGAAGGTAACATCAAACCAGAAGGTAGAACCATAACCAAATTCGCTGCTGACTTGTAGCTTTGCTCCCATTAGCTCTACTAACTGCTTGGTGATGGCTAAACCTAAACCAGTGCCAGCAGCACGCCTTTGGGTATCTCCAACTTGTTCAAAGGGTTGGAAAATTTTCTGTAATTGTTCCGGGGTCATACCAACACCGGTATCAATTACTTGAAAACGAAGCGATGCAGCGAGGTAGCGCGGTCTTGGGGGGAACCCCCATGAGCGACTACCGGTGCGGTCTTGGGGGGAACCCCCACTCGCTATTGCATCAAGACGTGTTGTCTTTTGTGATTGGTCGAGACTAATCACATTAACCTTTAAGGTTACTTCACCACTGTCAGTGAATTTAACAGCATTACCTAATAGATTTAGCAGTACCTGTCGCAGTCGTTTCTCGTCAGCTTTAATACCATGAGGTAAGTTATCCTCAGGATTATATTGGAATAAAATATCTTTTTCCAAGGCTCGCATCCGGATAATACCTACCACACTGTCGATGAAACTTTGGAGGTGTAAATCCCTGGGGTAGAGTTCCATTTTGCGAGCTTCAATTTTAGATAGGTCTAAAATATCGTTGATTAGAGTCAATAAATGATTGCCGCTTTGCTCAATAATAGTTAAGCCATCGATTTGCCTAGTGCCTAGGTTACGGTTCCGCTTCAGGATTTGAGCATAGCCGAGGATACCATTGAGAGGAGTACGCAATTCATGGCTCATATTGGAGAGGAACTCGCTTTTAGCTTGGTTAGCCGCATCAGCTTTTTGTTTAGCAGCTTTGAGTTGTTGATTAGACTCCGCTAGTTGTTGATTAGACTCCGCTAGTTGTTGATTAGACTCCGCTAGTTGAACGGTGCGTTCTTCTACTTTTTGTTCTAGGGTATGGGAATAATCTTCTAATTGGCCATATAAAATGGAGTTTTCGATAGAAATAGCGGCTTGGGATGTCAGCAGATTTAATACTTCTAATCGATCTGGAGTAAAGGCTCCAGTGGTAAGATGATTTTCTAGATAAAGTAAGCCAATTAGTTGACCTTGATTGATGATGGGAGTACACATCAGACTCCGGGGTTGCTGACGGATAAAATAGGGGTCAGCAGCTAAGATAGTATCAACGGTAATATCATTGATGACTAAGGTTTCCGATTTCCTCTTAACATAATTGATCGCACTTTGGGGAATATCTGGGCTTTCTGACACTGGTATAGATTCCACTAACGTAACTTGATTAGAGGTTTCCATAGCTTCAAGCACTAAGCTCTCACCTTTGACCAAAATCAGAGCGCATTTGTCAGCTCCTGCATTCTCCATGACCACTTGCATTAACGTCGAGAGCAACTTATCAAGCTGGATTTCCCCAGACAGAGCCTGGGATGCTTTGATAACCGTAGCCAAATCCAAAGCAGTGGAAGCGTTTGTAGTGGTGCTATTAACCCTTTCAGTGATGAGGTTGGTGATCGTCTCTGCTGTGCTGAGACTAGTAGTTTTCTGGATAAGAATAGAACTGAGAAATTGGGGATAGCGAATTTCCAAATCCTCCACTTTAGCTTTTGCTCCCCAGTGACTATAACCATAGTAGGCACGAGTGAGGTAGGCTTGGGCAATAGTTTCTTTACCCCAGGAGAAGTAGAATTTGGCAGCAAGCTCATTAGCCAGAGCTTCTTCTTGGATGTATTCATTTTCCTTTGCTCCAGCAATGGCGCACTCATAATACTTGATGGCTTCCAGCTTTTGATCCAAAACACGATAGCGCTCGGCTTCTACTAAATAAAATTTGTGCAAATAATTCATCGGGGCATGGTCTGCCCATGTTTTAAGCTTGTGTTGATTGTGGGCGATCTTATCTAAACTTTGTTGTTGTTGAGCGTGATTTTGTTGAGGATAAAGAGCTAAGCGAGTTAGAGAATCGTACCAATAGAAAAGCGCAAAAACGAAAAGGGCTGCTACTCCATCTATATAATTTGCGGTAATAGTGGCTTGTTCCCAAGCTTGCTGATAATCCTGAAAGAGATAACACAGGAATAATTTATTCAGGTGTAGGGTGTAAAGTGCCCTGACGTTATTGAACTCGTGATGGAGTGGGAGCATGGTCTGTTCGTCGTAGACTTCACCCCTTAAACAGCAATAATTTTCAGCTTGTCCTAGTAAGTTTAAGACTCCTTGCCAGATGATGGCAGTAAGCTGACGTGGGATTTCTTGCTTGAGTTGATCAATCCCTTGATGATATTTGGCACAGGTCTGGTCAAGCTCAGCCAGCTGGTTGCCGAGCCAAAAGGAATGTTCTGAGTAGTTATACGCACAGAAGGCAGAGTATTCAAAATCTCCAGTTTCTACTCCTACAGAGTAAGCTTCTACCAAAGGGGTTAATGTTTCTTTCAGATGCACTTTCC
>WTKN01000234.1:16155-25509 GCA_011524395.1 Moorena sp. SS36440bin_2 | reverse complement strand
GACTTCTGACTTCTGACTTCTGACTTCTGACTTCTGACTTCTGACTTCTGCTATACTTGCTCTCCTAAGATAGGGTCGTCATTTTCGGGAATTTTGCCAAAAATAGTATCAATTCCAATCTGGGAACCGGTACCTTTTCCAGAATTAGGATCAAAAGTACCAATCTGCATGGTGTCAGGATAAATAATTTCTAGTCTGTACTTGGTATGGGCTGGTTTTTCCTGTTCGATGATGGCAGTAGCAATTTCTATTTGTCGGTCGAGTTGCTCTTGGGTTAATCCTTGAGCTGGAGTGATTCTTACTATAAAAAAGTGGGGGATACCACCACCAAGGTAAGTGCCTCTACCCAGGAGCGATCGCGAGGGAAGTTCTTCGGGGTCATCAATTTGGTTCAGGAGTTGGGAGTCACCAATTTGAAATTCGGCATTGGAAGCGTCGATAATGGTGACTTTTTCCTCGTCCTCTAGAAATAATTCTAGCAGTGTTTGTAAATTGGCTTTCGTCCCTCGAAAACGATACAATCTGACGGTATTGGCCAGAAAATTCCGTTGTTTTTGGACATCTAAATCTGCTCTGAGACTCAAGGCTACCCAGCTAGATAACCAGGGTAGGAAGTCTGGGGGTGTTTCTTGGGGATGGAAGTAATTAGAAATACGGGCAATTTTTTCTTCTAAACCTTGCTCAGAAAAATTGACCCCATCTGGACTACCGAAAAGAATCTTTTCAAAGGGTAGTAAAAATTGACCGACGAAAGGATCGCTTTGATAAATCTCTGGCAGATATTCTAAAAGTTTACTGGGAGAACGGGCTGAGTTTGTCATTGGTTTTATTTTAGTCTTTATCCGGTGAAATCAACGGTTTTTATGGGGGATATGATATCTATAGTGCTGTTGCTAAGATCTAAATCAACTAATTCTTCTGGTTTGATCTCAATGGCACTTAGCTGTCCGTTGGGTTTAACTAAGCGTTCCTCATTGGCAATGGCATCAGGATTAGGAAAAAATACTTCGTCTTGCTCGTTGGTTTTGGTGATATAATCCACAAAGTCTAGTTCATCAAGTAGTTGATAAAGTTCGGAAACATAAACATTTCGACCAAATGGCCAACCTTGAGGATTGTCAGGATTTGGTAGGGGATCGAAAAAGTTTTCCAGTGCCTGATTTATCTTGTCCCTAGTGGTTGCTACGTCTGCTTCTCGGTTGAGGTGTATGGTTAATCTGATGCTAATGGTGATGTAGCGTGGCACAACTACATGGATTGCCGTGCCAATCAATCGCCGTTCTTCTAAGTGGTTTTTTACCTCGTTAATCAGCAATGAGCTTGGTTGAGGAGGGCTATTTTCACGATTAGTGCTGTCGGGGATAATCACAATACTCACATGACCTGGTTGATCCACAGGTTCGACTAAGGGATTTTCCGAGTCCAGGTTACGTCGAGGTATACAGTGTGCCCTGGCAACGGTATCATCTGCATCATTTGGTTTCATGTCTCGGGCTAATTCCACAAAGTCGGCACAGGTGATGGCTCGGTAGCGATCGCGTACTTGGGTAATTGCCTCTTTAATCTCTGTCTGTAAATCCTCCTTTTGCTGCCAATCTGGTCCATTCAGCAGTTGTAAAAACATCCGCATATTGGCCTCTGTCACCCGATTTTGCCGATAGAGCAGCATTTCGGTAAGGTAGGCAAACAGCTCAATAACGGTAATACCAGGATCAGAAGGATTGTGATTAGTCCATTCGGGCGCATAGCTGGGAATCATACCCAGGGCTTCTTGCACCAAGTCATCATAGGTGCGGTCATCAAGATTAGGCAATTCTATTGGCATGAGTTACCCTCCTCAGGATTCCACAAAGGTTAAAGTGATGGTGTGGTTGCCGGAATAGACTAAAAAGCGATTAGTCTGGCTAGCACCTTCTAGTTCTTCGATGTCATTCACCTCCAAGCTAGAAACATGGTCTACTCCCGGCACTCTCTCCAGTAGTCGGTATAAGTCCGATTTATAGGGTTGACGACCAAAATTCCAACCCATTCCGTCAAAACCCCCCGTGAGGGGATGCAGAAAACTAGCTAAGGTTTGCTCCACGGTTTGTGCTACCTCACGAGATCCTTCTAGGGAAGTGACCGCAATTTTAGTGGTAATATCGACACGGACATAGAGAGCGCCCACTACAGAGATTGCCACTGTGGGTTCGGTGTAGGCTTGTAGGTAGTTTTGGACGCTTTTGATTAGCTCCAAACTGGGTAGGGGTTTAGCTTCCGTGGAGCGGGGTACAATAATCACGCTGACTGCTCCGGCTAAATCCGGGTTGGGATCCAGGGGATTGGTTTTCAAATTGGCTATGGGTACACACTTGGCTCTGCTTACCTCTGGTGACGCCAGCTTGGCTAAATCTTCGTAGTCTTCCCTAGTCACAGCACGCTGACGATGGCGAGTTTCCTTAGGTGCCCGCTCGATTAGGGAGTCTAGGCTTTCCGCTTGGGCCCCCCCTGTTGCTGCTTGATGGTTAATCACTTTGTCCACATAGGGGACTGTGGTTTTGAGTTGGACAATCGCCCCAGCCGGTTTGTTTCCAGCAGTTCCACCGCCAGTTTGATAACGACTCATGCGGATATTGCCTTTATCAGAAGGAGGAATCAGTCCATTGTGTCCATCCCCAAAGGTGATTTTTCCAGTAAGATTATCAAAGACATAATGGCGATCCCGTGGTTCTGATTGATAGAAATCCGGGACTTGATGCCAACGGACCCAAATCTCTTGCGGTCTCCCGGTGTCATTAGTAGTAACAGTAATAGCCTTTTCCCCTTCTTCAAGGAGAATTTTGTCCTTTTCTAGGGCAGAAGGTATTTCCGGTTCCCGCACTTCCAGCTCTTGACCTGCTAATATTGGCTGACTAGTTGTCTGGAATTTTTGATTTTCAGTCCCGTCACTGGAGCCAACAATTTCCATTTGGATCGTAGCTGTTTGTGCTGCCATGGTAGTATTCAGCAGTACTTGTTTCAGCCTAGGTTCAACGTCGTAGTCACCCTTTAACCATTTAACCCGCAGCCAATAACGGGGAGGTAAATTAAAGTCTTCCCTTGGTGCAAAATCCCCTGGTGGCAGAAATTCAATTAAACCGGAACGGGTAAAGTTTTCCGTTTCATCTCTTATGGTTAGTTGTTGCCATGCTTGGCCATCCCAATATTCCCATACTAGTTGAACTTGTTCAGTTTTAGGCAATTGGAGCACAGCCGTTGAACTAGCTAATAACGGGACATTATCGTGTCCATATTTAACCTCAGTTACACAGGGAAACAGGCTGATCTTACGATTGAAAAATTCTGTTCTAGCTAATGGTAAACTAAAGCCCAGATAGAAAGCTTGTTTATCAATATCGGTTCTTTGAAAAGGAAAGAAAGGTTTAGGACTATTAGTTAAATAAACGAAGTCATTATAGGTGATAACGTATTCTGAGTCTTCTGATAGTGTTAAGGTGTGGCTAACTACAATTGAGTCAATCAAGGGTGGCGCAAATGTTGCTGGCTGCAATTGATAGCTGTCTCTTACTTGTTGATAGGATGCTTCTCTACCATAGTTACCTGCACTAATTCGCACACGAATCCAGAAACTTTCTACGCCATTAATAGTTGTAGGAGCAGGTTTTTCAAATAAGGTAAAATCTACCTGACCACTTTTAGTAAAAACTTGAGTAGTGTCTCTGAATCCAGAATTTTCTAAGCTAGCAATACCTAATTCTTGCCAGATTTTTCCATTCCAAAATTCCCATTTAAGTCTTAAATTGCTCGAAGCTCTGGTCGGTAAAGGAAAGTCATCTGGTTCACCGCTACCTTCTGTTATGGTATGTACTGTAGGAACGCCATCTGGTTCACCGCTAGTTTCTGTGGCGGGATTTCTCAAGTTAACCTGAAGAGTAATTTGAGCATGTTGTTGAGAAAAAACTTTACTACTTGCCAAATATAAGGTATCCCCAAGCTTCGGTTTTTCCCCAAAGGGAAAAAACTCTTTAGTTAAATCAACGGGTAATTGATTAAGAAAAGCCGTTTCGATTAATAGTTGATTGGAACGGATAGTAGTTTCAAGTTTGATATCCGCAATTATCGGTAATTGATTGACACTGGTAATGGCAGTAACTAACCGGCAGCGAAGCCAACGATTAGTTACTGAATTAACAGTAGTTAACGGTAAAGCGGTAATATTACTAAATTGAATGTCGCGATCGCCACTTTGAGTCAAGCCTTCAGTAGTTTCATTATTGCTCGGTGTAATCTCTTGCCAATTAGCTCCATCTTCCGTTTCCTGCCAAATTTGCCATTGTACTTCTCCTGGAGTACCAAGGGCTTGTGATAAATTAATCGTTACTTTAAAGGTATCAATTTCAGCAAACCCTAAAAGTTTGCTATGCCCAATGTATAAAATATGTTCAATGGGTTGGTTTCCCCGAAAAACCTCAACACCTGGTGATGCTGGGGTAGTAATAATTGAACTATGATTACTATACAAATCCTGTTCTGTATTCCGCACAAAAATAGAGTCTAATTTTGCGGCTGTTACTACCAATTCCCGTTCAGTTTCAAAAATAACAGGGTCTTGTTCTCCTTCCGCTGGAGGTGCAGCAACTTGTGTCCCTTTTGGGACTACTGCATCAATGATAGTTCCGGCAGCTAAGGAAAATGTTAAGGGTACTCGTGCTGGTTGGGGTGGTAACCGAGACGCCCCTAATAAATCTAAAAAGGCTAAGAAGTTTTTATTGGGAACTTGATTGAGTCGCTCGATAATAATCTCGGCAAAACGGGCAAAGATATTAACTATAGCACCACTCGTTCCTTCAAGATCTTTAGTTTCTCCTGTATACTGTTCCAGCAGTTGCTGCACCTGAGCGGCAATAGTCTCTGCCGTTCTAGAATCAATTTTAGGAGCTTTTATTGCCATCAACCTGCACTCCCTTCTAGATAAAATGGATACACTAGGTTAAAAACATTATTAGTTGCTCGCACTTGATAGTCGATATTGACCAGCATTTGTTCTGGAATAGGGGATTGAACGCGCACATCTATAACATCAATGCGGGGTTCAAAGAACAGTAGGGCTTCTTGTATAGCTTGGGATACTTTACCAGCAGTGGCAGGTGAATTGGGCTCAAAAACTAAGTCATAAATGCTGCAACCAAAGTCGGGACGCATGGCTCGCTCACCTTTGGCAGTACCAAGGATAATTACAATTGACTGGCGCACACTCTCTTCATATTCCGCAATTTGGAAATCTCCCTTAGTATCTAAACTGATGGGAAATCCTACTCCAACACCTAAAAATGGTTTTGACATAACCTTCTCCTTTTCAGCCAATAAAAACTGTACCGACTGCGATTACTTGTCCGATTGGTAAATCGGCAGGATCATTACAAGTCTCAGCAATATCTCCATTTCTGGCTGCTTGTTTACCGTTAATTTTTACCGTTGGGCTACCAATTTTAATCGTTCCTTTATTAGCAGGAGGACTTTGAAAGGAAGTGCCAGGAGGTGTGGGAATATGAGGTGGGGTATTATCCGCAGTGCTATCCACAGTTGCTGCTGGCATTCCCATAATATTGACATCACTGCTGAGGTTACCGTTAATAATGCCCGCAAAAGGATGGGGTAGAGGAGTTGGTGTCGGAGTTGCTCCCGGCACGATCACAATATGAGTATCAATAGCGGTAATTTGGTCCCCTTGTTTGGCTGCTGGTTGTCCCATAATTAAATTAGACCTCTTAAAAAAATACTTTTCTGATAGTGTTTTTGTTAGTTCTATCTTCTGACTTCCCTACTCCCTGCTCCCTACTCCCTACTCCCTAAAACCTAGAAATAAAGTCTCTCAAGGAATTGATAAATACTCTACTAGTTTAGATTAATAGTTTGACCTTTAAGATTCATGGTGCTACTGGCTTTAATATCCATTGCTGCACCGGATTCAACTTTGGTATCTGCTGAAGATTTGATTTCAATATTTTGTGCCTCTAGTTTAATATTACCTTGAGATGCTGATAAAGTAATGTCTCCATCGGTGGTAATAGCAATGGTGTTGTTAGCTGTATCAAAAATAATACTGTTTTTCTCGGTTTTATCCACAATTTCAATAGTTTCTGCCCCCTCTTCATCATTGAGACGGATTACATGACCGCTACGAGATTTGATTACCCGGATATTATTAGCACCATCTTCATTAGTTGCTGGTGGTAATTCTTTACCATTCCACAAAGACCCGATAATATAGGGCAAGCGTACATCACCATGTTCAAAAGCTACTAATACTTCGTCATCTACTTCTGGCAAAAAATAAATCCCTCTTTCATTTCCCGCCATTAGTGTAGCTACCCGTGCCCAGTCACTTTCGTCTTCATCACTTAGCCAGGGGTATTTCACTTTAACCCGACCTAGTCCTTCTGGGTCTTCATTGTTGGTAACTACACCAACTACGACACCATAAATACGAGATGCGATCGCTCTGTGGGATTGACTATCCAAAAGTAGTTCAGACAATTTCATTGAGCATTCCTCCGCACTGTAAATTTAGTATGATATTGGCTATTACAATAGCGATGCAGGACACTGGTAAGATAGTATTGACCGCTAAAGCGCTTGCCTACACCATCAATTTGAACCACTATTCCTGCTCGTAAATCTGTACGCCCTCGACAAATTCCTTCTCCACTAATTAACTCTAGATTGAGTTGCTTAAAACGGGCTTGAGCCAGCTGATCTGCTTCCGCTTGGGTAATCATTGGGTGATTGCTCAGGGTTTTTACTGCTGTACCAAAAGCATCTTCGCTTAAAGCTGCACCACTAGTTTCTCCCCCCATCTTGCTACCTTCATCACCAGTGGCGGCGCGTCCGATAATTGCTTGCTTTTCTTTAGGATTCCAACCCTGTACTTTGACTTCATTCACTTGACTTGCAGAGGACATACAGGGATAAAATTCCAGTAGGTCATCAGTAAACATTAGGGTGAGAATGTCACTATCTTGATTAGCCGTAGGTCGAAATACTAAATTTCGATCTTCCACCATCACCTCATAATTAATTTTTCCTGCCCGTTCTTGCAAAAAATCCATATGAGTTTGATTGGCTTGGAAAATATAGTCATGCACTACCCCACTATCTTCAACTTGGGCAGAAAGTCCAACCTGCTGGGCAATTTGTGCTGCGATATCACTATCTTTTAGTTGCACAAAAGTCTGGGTATGACGACCACGATGTAAGCGATGGCTGCGATCATAACCCCTAATCATTACTTTGGGTAATCGCTCAATCGTAAATTCTGGTTCTATAGCAGTAATTTCCCCAACCATGAGGGTAGTTAGGTTTCCCCGGTAACCCAATTTCACTTCTAGCGTACTCCCAATAGTGAACAAAGAATTATCCAGCCACAATACTTCCCCTTTATGCACATCCAAACTGCCCAATTCTAAGGTAAACATATTGGGCAAATAAATCTCTTCGTCTACTGTTAACCCAGTAATATGGAACTGTGCTGATTCTGGTAAACGCGAACCATTAACCAGAATTTCATAATCGGTAAATATTGAGGCTTGGGGTTGGGTGAATGGCATTTTTAAAAGTTAAAAGGGAGTAGGGAGTAGGGAACAGGGAACAGGCAATAGGCATGCTAGCAATAGGCAATAGTAACGCACAACCCTTGGGCTTGCTACAGCAATCAATCATAACTATCAAAGCAATTTGGGAATAGTTAAGGTTTTACCAATGTCAAGCTGACGGGGATTATCCAATTGATTTTCTTCAGCAATGAGTCGCCACAGCTTAGGATTACCATAGACATCCGCCGCAATGTTGCTGAGGGTTTCACCGCTTTTGACAATACGAGTAGTTAATTCTGGATCGGTACGCCGTTTATCATCTTCTGGATTGAGATATTCCAAAAAAGTGATGTTAACTTTTGCTCGTATCGGTTTACCATTACTTTTGAACAGGGTGAAGGTTTGGGTAAGATTAGTAATCACCCCCACAAAAGGGAAGTCAGAATTAGTTGGTGCTTCACCCCAGTAAACCTTACAAGCTAGTGGTGGTTGTTCTTTACCTCCAACACGTCGCATGCGGGTAAGGACAACAAGTTTATTGGTTTCCTCCCGTACATCCTCGATGGAAGTACTATCTAATGAACGATTATTCTTACGCTCAAAATTCTGAGATCGTGAATTTCTAATCCCTTCGGAAACATCAAAGAACAATTCCAGAGTTAGTTCCCGACTTCCCCCCCCACCAAAATCTAAAATTGGCGCATTATATTCTTTTTGGCTTGAACCACTCCAAGTAACACCTTTTTTGACGGTGTAGGATTCTGGGTTAAATAAAACCGTAATCTCTGGATAATTTTCTTTATCTCCCAATACAGCACGGTACTTTTTGTCTTGAGTTTCTTCCCACTTCAAAGGAATAATACTTAGTTTCTCTAATGCCATTTACCAATCCCCCGACGTTCCCTTTCTACCATTAGTTTACGAGCCAGAATACGACTGACTTGTTCAGCCACTTTAATTAAATCTATCCCTGATGCTGATGCTGTTTCTGGGGTAGACATCGGGGTTGTGGGATTTCCCGACTTTGCTTGAACCGTAGAGTTTTCCACTGCATTGGTTTGACGTGCGATCGCTCCATTTGGTTTTATTTGGGTGATTGCTAGAGGTAGAGGCAGTTTCTGATGATTGGAGCTTGTGGTTGATAACCCTTTACTAGCCTCTATGGTATTAGCCTCGATGGTATTGGTAGTTTTCAGCCAAACCCTGTTTAACTCAGATGAGGAAGATAACTGGGTAGGGGTTGTGGAAACTACACTAGGGTTACTAGCAATTGAGGCTTTTTGGGATAGTTGTACAGGTAGATTTTCCTGCTGTTTCTGTATGATACCAGTTGGTTGATAGTTTGTTTCTGCTAGTTTGGTTTGGATAATTCCTTTACTTAAAGGTTGATTTTTAGCTTGAATTGTGCTTTGGTATGATGGACTATTTGTTTTAGCCAGAGGTAAATCTGGACTAGAGTTACTGTGACTTATAGTGTGGGAATGACTAGCTTTACTTAGGGTGGGAATTTGAGATATTATTTTACCGGAATTCGGGATAATCTTGGCTTGAATTACAGTATCATCGTTATCCTCTTTTCTAGATACTTGACTTGGGGATGAGGCACTTGTAGTTTTAGCCAGAGGTAAATCTGGACTAGAGTTACTGTGACTTATAGTTTGAAAATGACTAGTTTTACTTAGGGTGGGACTTTTAGAGATTAGTTTACCAGAAGTTGGAGAGAGTTTAGCTTGAATTACAGTATCATCGTTATCCTCTTTTCTAGATACTTGACTTGGGGATG
>WTKN01000234.1:0-16055 GCA_011524395.1 Moorena sp. SS36440bin_2 | reverse complement strand
ACTTGTAGTTTTAGCCAGAGGTAAATCTGGACTAGAGTTACTGTGACTTATAGTTTGGGAATGACTAGCTTTACTTAGAGTGGGACTTTCAGAGATTAGTTTACCAGAAGTTGGAGAGAGTTTAGCTTGAATTACCGTATCCTCGTTATCCTGTTTTCTAGACACTTGACTTGGGGATGAAGCACTGGTAGTTTTTGCTAGAGGTAAATCTGGAATAGAATTACTGTGACTTATAGTTTGGGAATGACTAGCTTTACTTAGGGTGGGAGTTTCAGAGATTAGTTTACCAGAAGTTGGCGAGAGTTTAGCGTGAATTACAGTATCCTTGTTATCCTCTTTTCTAGATACTTGACTTGGGGATGAGGCACTTGTAGTTTTAGCTAGAGGTAAATCTTGATCTGAGTTTTGAAAAGAATCACCTGGAGAGGTAATCTGACTTGATTTGGCTTGATTAGGGATAATTTGGGTTTGAATTACCGTATCTGAGCTATCCTCTTTTCTAGAAACGGTACTTGAAGATGATGGACTATTGGTTTGAGCAAGAGGTAGATCTGGAATAGATTTACTTTGAACTCTAGCAACATGACTAGCATTAGCTGCTGTCATGGTTGCTTTTCGACTAATCCGCAACGTTCCCGATTTTTCAGGGTAGGGAGGTGAGGAAGAGCTACTGGTTTCAGGTTGAGTTGGAGTTACTGTAGGATTGGTACTAGATTTAGTAATAGATTTAGTATCTCTTTGCGCTTGTACAGCATGAGACTCATGACGTGATAAGGTATTAATTTCTGCCAAGGTTGCTTTGCGATTAATCTTAAGCTGTGGTTGTGTTCCTTGGCTACTTCCCTTCTCCCCAGTTTCCTGAATTGTCTTCCCAAGGGGAGTAGAGGAAGCCGACTTAGGCTTTTGTTCTACCAATGAAACTGGGGTTAATGAAACTGGGCTTTTACTCTGGTTGTGGTTAGTTTCTTTGACCAATGGCTTGGTCATTACTGTTACTTTCTGGGATATTGCTGGGCGTTGCTGAATTGAAGTATGAATGGGCGATCGTCTGGTTTTGGTCAAGCCCCCTAAATCCCCCAGCGAGGGATTGCTCGCTGGGGGACTTTCAGAGTTTTGTTCCCCCCAGCGAGGGATTGCTCGCTGGGGGGCTAGGGGGGCGGAATCATACCCAGAATCAGCAACGCCTATTGCTGTCGGACTTTTCCCTACAATTTTCCTACTATTGTCCCTACTATTCTGAAATGCTCTTGGTTGAGTCTGCACAAAGGTTTGAGCCGTTTTTCCCGTTCCTGAATAGCTGTCAGGATTGACTCGCCATTGCCCATCAAAGCCGTCCGCTGATTCTGTGCGCTGTCGCTGAAGACGTGACATGATCGCTGTAGGCTGCAAAACTCCAGAACCATAACGGAATTTTACTTGTTCCGGTAACATCGACTTTTGTACAAGTCTTCCCGCTGTGCTTTGAGTAGCTTGGTAATGACCATGTAACTGCTGGGTATTAATGACTCCAGCAGGTTTAACCAGTCGCCGCTGTAGACGTTGCACTAAGGTTGAACTGTAAGGAGAATCTTCCATTGTTTTCTTGCAATATAAAGAGCACGGAGCACGGAGCAGGGAGTAGGGAGCAGGGAGCAGGGAGCAGGGAGCAGTAACGGGCAAGATGCCCGTTACACCCACCAGGTCAAGTAGCTTTGAGCAGATGCACCCCAGCTCAATAGCGATCGCTAATTTTGTGAACCTTCAGATAAACTCTATCTGACCGGTTTGGGCATTCAAACGCCGATTAATCTGGGCAACTTCCTGCACCCACCGTCGCCGCTGACTGTGTTCCATGGCCATAATCGATTCATAGTGCCAATGAAAGTGGTAGGCCAGATAGGCTACCTCCTGATGGAGTTGATCCAGGGGGTAGCCTAAGATTCCCCCGACATATCTAGTTCCACGGCAAAATCTTTTTCACAGTGGGGACAGATAATCTGAAGCGATCGCATGCCATTGCCATTGATCCGATTGTATAGATCCTGCAAATAAGCCAAGTCTGATGCAAATAACCCTTCAATCACTTTTGGGTTAATCATTTCTACAGAACCGATGCGGGTGACCACCCGAGATAGCAGAATCACAATTAAATAAGCTGGGTTAGATTGTACGCGGGGGTCTTTCAGAGGCACAATTTCATCAGCAGCCGTTGCCAATCGCATTGTGCCTTCTCGATGTAAATTCCCCTGTTTGTCCACATAACCTGCTGGTAATGTAAACTCATACTCAGTTTGCAGCATTGTTGCTTGCTCAGGCATGGTGAAATTAGTCATAATTTATACCCGCTCCAGACGTTCACAACTCACGGTTAGGGTATCAATGGCAACATCACTTCCCTTGGCATCCAAACTAGGTGCTTCATACTTACTAGCCCAGGCGTTAAAGAAGTTCCAGCGTACTTTCTCCTGTCCAGTATCATCAAGCAGAATGATGGAACCATTTTTGCGTTCAACCTTGCCATTGACTGCGGCTAAGTGCCAGTCATAGAGTTCACGGGAATCGGTTATTCCCCATTTCAGGGAAATATCAGGGTAACTCGCTTTCCCTCGCAGCTTACGTACTGTAGCATCGTCTCCACCTTCACGATATTCAACGATTTCTACTTCAGAACCAAAACCACTACATTCAGAAAATCCTGCTTGAACAATACCATCAATTTCCATCAGGAAACGATAGTTCTTATAGGGATCAACTCTTGCCATGACTAAATCTCCTTTCCAGTTAGTTCAAAAGTTTATTACTCGCCTGATTACTCACCAGCGGTTTGCTGGATGCGGAAGATAACAAATTCCGCAGGCTTGACAATAGCTACCCCAATCAGAGTGACAACTTGCCCCAATTCCCTTACTTCTTTGGGATTGGTTTCCGCGTCACATTTAACAAAGAAAGCTTGCTCTGGTGTTTCCCCAAACAAAGCTCCATCGCGCCATTCATTTAACAAGAAGTCACCCACTGTCCGTTTAATCCGTTGCCACAGGGCTAGATTATTCGGTTCAAAGACAGCAAATTGAGTACCATCATCAATCGACTCTTGTAGGTAGTTGAAATAGCGACGGGTACTGACGTAGCGAAAATCAGCAGTAGCATCATCTGCCATAGTCCGGGCTCCCCAGACTTTAATGGTGCCTTTGAAAGAACGGATAACGTTAATCCCTTCCGGATTTAAACCATCTTGCTGGGCTTTACTAATGGGAAGACTGACATCGAGGGCATTAACAATAACTTCGTTAGCAGGTGCTTTAAACACTCCCCGGGTGGCATCATTACGAGCATAGATTCCAGCAATATGACCACTAGGAGGTAGAGTTTCTGGAGCATTGCTAACGGGATCAAAGACTTTAATCCAAGGATAGTAGATAGCAGCATAGCTGGCTTGCTGACTACGACCAACAGGACGGATACCGCTTACCTCACTTGGATTTTTAGTTTGATCGCCATCTAAAACTGCTACTCGGTCTCCCATTTTGGCGCAGTGAGCAATGATAGCAGTGTGTTGAGGTTGACTTATTGCTCCAGGTACGGCAACAATGGTGATTTCATCAACTGTTTCAAACTTCTCTAACTCTTGAGCCGGGTCATCAATGTCTGTTTTAGCGGCAACCCGCAGTACATAACAACGGGAACCTCCGTTGAAGAAGAAGCCATACACAGCATGGGCTAAGATTTTATTGCCCTCTTGGAAATCACCAAACCTAGTTTTGAATTCTTCCCAACTGGTAATTAATGTTGGTTCACCTGCGCTCGCCAGCTCATAGGGGGCAGGAACAGGATTACCCTGATCATCTAAAACAGGACCATCACTATTATTTTGAAACTGTCCTGGTTGGTCTGGCATAGTAACATCATCAGCTACCACACCAATAAACCCAGCGACACTGGTTGCAACTCCAACAAGAGGTAGGGAAGCGGGTGGCACGTATTCAACATAGACTCCAGGGGAGAGATACTGTGGCATAATTCTTACTCCTTGATCATCACAAAAATTACTGCTGTAACTCTAGGTTGTAATTACTTGCTGGGGATTCTACTGGAATAGTGATATTAACCTCCTGTAGTACATCGTCTAACTGCACCCGTAAGGTATAAGCACCAGCAGGAATTACCCCGATGCTATAGTTTCCATCTCTATCAGTGGCTGCCCTGAGATTACGCTCAACCAAAATAACCGTTGCGCCTACAACAGGGTTATTCTCAGCATCCGTAACTCGCCCACCAATCCGGAAAAATTGTTGTTCGGTGCCTGGCACCAGTGGTGGTGAGGATGGTGAAATCCTCTGACCTAAAAATCCTGCTTGAGTGGTAGCCACCAGTTGTTCTGAGGATGGTGAAATCCGCTGAGCCAATTGCCAATTGTGAGTAATGACAATGAAGGTTGGCTCTGGCTCAAATAGTTCCTTGATCGCAATGGTTACTGTGACTGTGATGGAAGGACGTAATTGATTGCCCAATGCAGTCCAAAACTCAGCAGTGCTTTGTACTCCATCTAGTTGAGCAGTTACCATTGGTAAGGCTGGTTCTTGCCCAGCAAGTCGGGTATTTTCTAAAAAAGGTATTTCTGGAATAGTTGGATAGGCTAAGAATACTTGCAGCACTTGGCTGAGTAATCGGTGTTCTTGCAGGGGTAATTCTTCGGCACCAATGGGCCAAGCTGTTACTAAATAAGAACAGGCTATGCGCTTTGGAGGATTATGAATAATTGCCCGTCCATCATTGCCCCTCTCGATCGTTGGTTCATTATTACGTAGTTCCAGGTGTTCCCGAATATCGTATAGAAATAAATTCACCGTCGTCTGTCCAGGACTAAACGTTTCTGAGGGACGCTCAAAGGAAATTTGAGCCTCCGCTAATTCTGGAAACCTCGACGATAGGCTGGTCTGTTCCAAAATTCTTCTCAACACTTGACTCAGATCGCTAATCATCCTGACTGACCTGGTTGGATTTACTGAGCAGCCACGCACCAGACTCTCAAAGCCTAAAGCGTGTTTGCGAACTTAATTATTATTAATTTTTCAGAGATTCTGTACAAGTCACGTTTTCTAGCTAGTCAAGTTCAACTAACTCATTTGAACTAATCGATTTGGACTAGCAAAATTTTGTGACTTGTTTGTGAAATCCAAAATTGATAAATTAACCCTATTGCTCTGTAGATGGGGAGATGGATAGATGGGTAGATCGGGAGATAGAGAGATGGGGATATCGGGAAATGAGGAGATAAAATTGATGGCTAGCCGTAATTTACAGAATTGGGATAAAAACTGCTATTTTAATGGGAGTGACGTCTTGAAAATGCTGATAACTCCCCTTTTCAGCCAACTTGATTCCAAGCAATGGATCTGTGTACTGGATCCAGCCTTAGCGCTCTCCTATTATGGAGTCCACATAGCTCAGCAGCTAGGAGAAATAATGGAACTCTGGATAGCAAGAGAGCTTTGGCATATTCTCAACAATACTAAGTTTTATTTACAACAACCAGAACTGCTTATTCCCAAAAGCACTCTCAATGAAAAGGCATCTGAACAGGAGAAAGCAACCTTAGAGAGTGTGATTTGGTCACTTAAAGAGTGGAAAGGATTACAAACCGAGAATGATTTGCTAGGACTCAATCTATTCTGGCTGGGGGATAGTCTCAGGGAGTCTTTACTGCCAAAAGGTACAACTACCAAGCTCTTGCCACGATGGGAATATTTAGCACGCTTATTAGATCGACGCATTAACCAGTCACAGGGGACCAATGATACTTTAATGGCCTCATTCCGGGATACTGTAGCTCTAAGTGCGAGTTTAGGTTCTGCTTTTATACTGAGCTATCAGAATCCTACAGATTTTAGTAATAATCGTCCTCCAGATATCTGCAAAGCCTTGGAAAACTTGGGAATCTCTTGTCAACTGGTCAGTCCGCAGGATCGAATTGTAGCTTTGGAATCGGACTACTTACGCCAGTTGATGATTTACACCGGACTGGCAAAACTGTTATGGGAAGGGCTTCATTTGTGTGTTATACATCTTGTGACACCTGCACTTCCAGTATCTGACAGGATGTCTAAGGAGTTTTGGAGCGATAACTGTACCGATGATCCTGAAGAGTTGGGGAATTTCCCAGAGTTGAAGGAGGATCTATGGATAAATACTAAAGCGTTCTGGTATAGTCTTTCGATGTGAGATGTAAACATAGAACTAAACCCTTTAGAGAAGAGAAAAGTCCGGATCGGCTAACAGCAATAAGGAATACAGCGTTTTTTTGATTAGAAAAAATTACCATCTAGTTTTACAACTCATTTGTAAAGCCTAGAGAAACTATAAGTTTTTTAACAATTTAATTCCTTTTTGATTGATATTCAACAGAATAGAAGGGGGGGGGAAGACCATCCATGGATCGGATCTTCCTAAATCATTTGTGAATAGTTATAGCAATCGGTGTAATGGTGTTGACAAATTCAAGGAACGAAGCTATGCAGCGAAGTTTTAGGGAGCTCAATCATTCCCTGATTCAAAGTTACCTATTTCCTATTCCCTACACACAGCGCTATAGTTTTTGCGTCAGGATTTAACAGTCAGCAGTCAGCAGTCAGCAGTCAGCCGTAGCCCATAAGCTGCTAATAGCTGAAAGCTGTTCGCGTAGCGTGCGCGTAGCGCATAAACTGAAAACTGTTCGCGTAGCGTGCGCGTAGCGCTAATCGCTGATAGCTAATAGCTGATAGCTGATAGCTAATAGCTGATAGCTGATAGCTGATAGCTGATAGCTGATAGCTGATAGCTGATAGCTGAAAACTGATAGCTGATAGCTGATAGCTGATAGCTATCAGCTTACTTTTATCTTTCCCCAGGTTCCGCTCATCAATCAAACAGGATGTTTATAGGTACTTGACATTTTTATTATGAAAGAGAAACTTAATTTTCCTCTTTATCGTCAAGATATAGCTACTAAAGATCTAGAATCAGAGTTAGGAAATCAAGTGATTGGTAAGCTGTTTATCAATAATTCTTGTTTTTTAGTTTTTGAAACAAACAACGAATTTAAACCTAGTTTAGGGTCTAGCTCTAATTCACCCCCTGAAAGCAGTTGTCCTTTGAATGCAGTTGGTTATCTGGAGGTAAATGGAAAAGTTTATGCAATTACAGAATTCCAAGACAATACTACTTCCGTTACCTCTCATCTTGCTAGTCTCTTAACAGAACGAGAGTTACAAATTGTTACTCTTGTTGCCTCAGGTCAGTCTAATAAGCTAATTGCTAAACACCTTGAAATTAGTGAATGGACAGTTTCGGCTCATCTACGTCGGATCTTCCTGAAGCTGGATGTCGATAGTCGAGCGGCTATGGTTTATCAATGTGCTCCTTTGATTCAGCAATTACAAATGAATTAGCTATAGCCTGAGTAACTGCTATCAGCGGTCAGCGGTCAGCGGTCAGCGGTCAGTGGTCAGCGGTCAGCGGTCAGCGGTCAGCTATTAGCTGAATGGTTACCCATAATCTTGTATGGCATGGGATGCGATCGCATTCTCTTGTACGGGTATTGGATGCGATCGCATTCTCTTGTACGGGTATTGGATGCGATCGCATTCTCTTGTCGAGCACTGGATGCGATCGCATTCTCTTGTCGAGCACTGGATGTGATGCGCGAGCATTGAGCCGCTACGCGAACGCATTTTATTCTAATGATGTAGACAGGCTTTTTAGTATTTTAACTCTTACCTACTCTAGGCTCCCTAATTTTAGCTCATAACCTCCCTTTTTATATCAGTAAATTAAAAAATAATCTCAAAATAACTTACACATAATTGAGTCGATAAATTGCTAGTAATAATAAGTGTAAATAAATGTAAATATTATTCATTTAACCCTTGCATTTTTTCGAGAATTTATCTATACTATAGAAGGTAAAAACCGATACTAATAGCCGCGCTGGTCAGAACCGTTAATCACTACCAGCGCGGCTTTCCTCCCAACCAAGTAGGAGTTACTTCCATGATGGCAGACAAATCAGGATCATCAATCCCAGCTTTTAAGCAACCCACCGGTGCTAATCATGCTGGTTTGGTTAAGATTTGGAATTTTTTACTCTTTTACGCTTGCTGCGTTACCCTGTCCAGGGCGCACCCTACAATATCCTGGGATTAGCCCAAAGGGTTAGGGCTTGGCGTACGCACTAAAACTTGGTAAATGCTATACTCCTCTTCTGTCATTTTGGGACAATGGAACGAATTTGCGTCATTTCAGCCTAGGAAAAATCAAGGTTTGACCCCAGTTTGACAGAAGAGGGATAATATACAATAGAATGTAGTGCCCTCTAAATAGTCTGATATGTGTGAAGGAGTGCAAGACAAGTGCGAATCAGCAGGGAGAGACTGCAATATCCCCAGGTTTATGATGTCAAACAGGAGGTAATTGTTCAATGGCTGTAGAGCAATATCGCCAGTATATTCGACATCTTCTTTCGGAACGTGCTCAACGGGCTTCACGGTAAACAATTGCACCAGAATACGAGGTTCAGACTGTCTTTGATACAGAGCAGGATCACTACCAACTGCTCTATGTTGGTTGGCGTGGGAATAAACGTGATTTTGGCTGTATTTTACATGTTGATATTAAGGGTGGAAAAATCTGGATTCAGCATGACGGCACGGAAGAGGGACTTGCCAACCGATTAGTGGAAATGGGAGTGCCTAAACAGGATATTGTTTTAGCTTTTCATGAACCTGAAGTACGCGAGTTTACCGGTTTTGGTATAGGTTAATGGTTAGAATAGATTGACAGATTAATCCCAAAAATACGGCAGTTTCCATAACTATCAAGTACACAGATTTTTTTTCCTACTCCCTGCTCCCGTCTTGATGCAGACGGGAGTAGGGAATATCACATCAAAATTATCTCAATTAATTTAAAATTGCTATACTATAATACATGCAGGACTTACGCAAGTGCCCCCTAAATCCCCCAATTATGGGGGACTTTGACATCATTACCACCCATAATTGGGGGATCAGGGGGGCAAAACCAACTAAATTTCGTAAGTCCTAACATGTATGTATATCTCTAAATAAACTGATGTTTGATTACGAAATAACATCTCCAAACGATGCTAAAAATAACTTCTTTAAGTTGTTGGATATAGTTGCAGAAAATAATCAGGTATATATCATCAATCGTCGTGATGGGGAGAATGTTGCTTTGATTACAGAATCTGATTTAAGGAGTTTAGTAGAGACAGTTTATCTGTTAAGAAGTCCTACCAATGCAATTCGCCTGGTGGATGCAATTGAGGAGTCTAAGGCTGGAAAAATCAAACCTCAAACCATTGAAGAACTTTACTCTGAGTTGGGCATTGAGCAAGAAGAAGAAGAAAAGGGCTGAATCCGATCAAGTAAAGCCAGTGGTTGTTAAGCCAATTTACCGACTGTAGTCAGTAATTTCTTGGAATCGCTATTTAGTAGCAACCCTTTTCTGTCTTCGACATCTGAAAGGTCTTCCACCATTTCTACTAAATAACCGTTTGGTTCTGCTACACACCAACAATAGGGATTCATTTTGTCCGGATGTCCTTCTGGTAAATCTGTTGCCACCATAGTTTGATAATGCCTAGCCAGAAGCTTCGCTAACCACAAATAATCTTTCCCTAGTGAAACTCCCTTTGTATAGGAAATAGTTATATCCATAGGAAAACCTATTTCATAGTCATTTATCATTACAAATGCTTCGGCTTGACTATCAGGATAGTTTAAGGTTTCACATCTTACATCGAGGGTTTGAGATAAAAATTGAATCAACTCATATTCATCTACTACTTTATTTAGGTAAAATTGCATGTCTGTAGACAACATAAATTATTATCTCCTTAATCAAAGAATATAGTTTTAAATGTTTGATTATAGTTAAAAACTAGTTAATCCAAAATTTTGAGCAATTTTTTTAACTAAATTAGCCCTATGCTCTGGGAGTATCCCTTTCGACACTAACACATTGATTGTTTGCATGGCTTTCTTATCATCTTGTTTAAATTGCTTGAGAAGTTTATACTCTTGGGAAGAAAGCTTCTCAATCCCAGGTCCATCAATGGGATAGAGGATGTCATCATGGAAACCATAACGTCTTCCTGAAGATGTTGTAAAAGTATTACCTGTTTTGGTAGCGTTTCCATTATTGATTTCATTTACATCAACTTGAACTAAGGATTTATCAATTGTAAAGAGGCTATTACCCGTAGCTTTAGGTATAGATAAGCCACTAACGAAATGTCTATTATTGGGAAATCTAAGTGGCAAAATAAGACTACATTCACCTATAATATAGCAATTATACAACTTGTGAGGTACAAATTTCTGGTTTTTAGGGAGCAGGGAGCAGGGAGCAGGGAAGAGGGAAGAGGGAAGAGGGAATAAGTAAAAAATAATGTGTACCTCATGAGTCCTATAGAGTCCTATAAACGCTATATTCTATTTATCGACAATTTTGATTCTTATTTTTCAGACGTTGAGCGAGTAGACAATCCTCAAAGCTCAATGCTTCTTGGTCTAGGAAGTTGGAAATAGCCATTTCAATGGTAGCTTCGAGGGAACATTCCAATTCCGTAGATTTTTCCTGGAGTGCAACGTTTATGTAATCAGGCAAATACTTGACAAGCTGAGCGATCGCATCTGGGGAAAGGTGTTGGGTGGTGAAGGTTTGAGTCATAAGACTAGGGTTGGTTAAACTTGTAAAGCCGAGTTTTGTGGAACCAGCATCTTGGGTGGAACTGGCATCTTGCCAGTTTCATGCTTATTATCGGGCGGGCATCTTGCCGTGGAATGGGCATCTTGGGTGGAACTGGCATCTTGCCAGTTTCATGCTTATTATCGGGCGGGCATCAGGTGTGGAACTGGCATCTTGCGTGGAACTGGCATCTTGCCAGTTTCATGCTTATTATCAGGCGGGCAGGATGCCCAATCTACTCCTATTCATGGGAAGATTCAGCAACGCCCTATCGATTGCTTTGGTCACTTATCCTGTCGAAGGACCCACTACAACACGTGCAATTAGCCCAACGGGCTAGGGCTTAGCCTACGCACTTTCAACGCTTCTTGAGAATTGAGTTTACGCTTTCCGTTTAATATATCTACAATCGTTTGCTCTTGCTCAAAAATACCTAACAAATCTTGTATCGTTAGATTATAGTCTTCCATTAATGTCTGTAATAATTCTGCATCCGTTAATTCGGGGAATTGTTCAGTTTTTTCTTCATAGTCATAGACTAACATCCCTAATACCCTGAGATAATCGTGATCATCTTGATTAAGCGGTTTTTGATCTAATAGGTCGTTGATTCTTTGTTGGGTGGCGATTAAGTCAGCATCATTTGTAATGGGACGGGGCGCAAATTCGGTGATTAATTTAAGGTAATAAGGACTAGGTTTGGTTAAACCAGTTGTCATTTTTCCATTTCTCCTTATCCTAGTCTGCCTTAGTATACTATTCCTTGGCTCAGTAACGCTCACTTACGGCATTGCTTAATAATGGAATGATTTGAAGAGTTTTGTGGAACCGGCATCTTGCCGTGGAACTGGCATCTTGCGTGGAACTGGCATCTTGCCAGTTTCATGCTTATTTTCGGGCGGGCAAGATGCCCACCCCACTCTTATTCATTCCTTAATTCAGCAACACCTTATTGTCATCCCCTCATAAATCCAACTCACTAAAGACAAAGTTATCAGCACTGAGTTCACTAGGATGAACTTCCTTAAGTGCTATATACTGATTAGAGTCTTGACCTAAATAAATCCAAGTAAATTTTGAGCCGTTAATACCGAAATTTTGTAATCTTAAATCCTCAAAAGCGGTTAAGTGTTCAATTGCTGAGAGGTCAATCTTCTCATCGGAATCGGAAATATCAAAATCCCAAATTAAGTTACTAGCAACTAAACCATCTTTGCCTAAACTAAACCCAAAGGATTTATCATTAGGAACAAAGACAAAGCGATCGCTCCCTGCACCGCCAAAGATATTATCTTTATCCCCTTCCAGATAAATGATATCATCTCCAGCATCCCCTGCCAATGTATCGTTACCTAACCCGCCGTAAATAATATCATTACCTGGTCCACCATATAAATGGTTATCCCCGCTATCTCCTCTTATTATATTAAAATCATCATGATTAGAATCATCATTAGGTGTAAGGATGTGGGGGTTATCACCACTAAAATCTTCAGCAAAATCAAAGGCATCAGTGAAATTAAAGTTACCAGCACTGAGGCTATGGGCTACAGTATTGCTAATGATTAGGGTTTGTTGATTACCTAAATTTATCAGTGTGTCTGTACCGTTTTGAGTAACATTAAGCTCAGAGAAGGAATTGAACTCAGTAAAGCCAACCAAGGTAATGCGTTCACCGGAGGCAAAATCAGTAATGGTATCAGTAGCATTGTTATCTGAGTGAATCACAAATACATCACTATCAGCACCACCGGTTAAGGTATTGTTATCCTGTGCGCCAATTAGAATATCAGCTCCAGCACCACCGTTAATATAGTCGTTTCCTCGTCCGCCATAAAGCAGGTTGTCAATAGTATTACCCGTAAGAGTATCGTCCCCGTCTCCAGTAAAGGCGTTTTCGATAGTGGTATTGCTAGCAATGGTTAAATTTTGACCAGCAAGGTGGCTAACGGTACCGGGATTGAGATTAACGGTGGTATTAGAGTCAATAGCTGCTGCATTAATAGCATCTGTCCCTTCTGTATCAGTAAGAATGCTACGACTACCGGAGGCTAAGTTAGCATATTCATTGGTGTAGATGTAGGTATCATTTTCATCTGCTTCTTTGCCATAAAGCTTCAGAATCCAGTTATTGAGGGTACCAACATTATTACCTTGAGCATCAGTAATTTGTAATGTCCAGTCACCGAGGCTATTTTCCCCCCAATGATTGGTACTACTGAAGCTATGACGGAGGATAATAGCACCATCACCACTATCTTCGTTGCTACTACCAGGAGCTTTACCGGCACGGTTTAAGAGGATGCTTTCTGTACCATCAGGAGAGATTAAGGTAATCACTAAATCCCCTAAGTTTTCATGGTTAAAGTCGAGAATAACTTCAGCGTATTCAAGATCAATAGCATCCGTGACAGTAATAGTATCGCTGACTTTACCCAGGTCAGGAATCCCTAAATTAGTAGTGGGACTGATGTAACTTAAGGTTTGTTCATTAAACCAAGTATTTGTTCCTGTCCAAGTTTCTGCTAAACGTACCGCTGCTAAGGCATCTACATTACCAAAACCGTAGTCATAGCTAGTATGTAAACCGCCTCCGTTCCAATTGTTTGCTCCGTTATATTTCCAGTCGGTATTCGGATCATTGATGGTGCGGGCGGAATACCCTAAGATTTCCTGTACATCTCGATAACCTAAATTGGGATTAGCTTCTAGCATTAAGGCTACAATACCCGATACTAGGGGAGTGGCAAAGGATGTACCTTGGGCGACTTCATAGTCATTACCAAAGGTTGAACCATTGTTGTTTTCTAGTAGCCGAGAGGTGGATTTGACATTGGAACCGGGAGCGGAGATGAGTATATTTGCACCAGGGTTACTGAAAGGATCTTGTCCAATCACTAATGCACCTAAGTCACTGGGGGCGTTAATAGCACCAACGGTAATGGTAAAGCGAGAGCTGTAAACACTGATGTCATTAGCATTTCCTCCTTCTTTCCGTTCATTTCCTGCGACAAAGACTAAAACTGTACCTAAACCATCTCGTCCTTCTACTACTGCTTTTTCAAATGCACCTCGTAGGGGTTCGTTTTTTAGGAAATTTCTGGTAAATCTTGGCTCAAAACCCCAACTGTTGTTAGCAATGTCATATTTGCTAAATTGTTTGAGATGATTGAGGTCTTCAATGCTTAATTCATAACTAGCAAGGGTAGCATTGTATGCAACACCCACACTGCCTTTACCGTTACGACTAGCAACTATCACCCCAGCAACTAGGGTGGCATGGGTAGCAGTATCTTCTGGTAAATCCCTACTGTTGAGCCAGTCTTGATTGACATTGGGGGCTAAGTCAGGGTGGGTATATTCAAATACTCCCGGTTCAAACATGCCTATGTTAATCCCTTGACCTGTATAGTCTCGCCATACTGGTAAAACATTGGCTCCTGTAAGATACCATTGGTCAGCAAAGAGGGGGTCAGTGGGATGTTCTGGTTGGCGAAGATATACGGTACCTTTCATTTCAGCGTTTTCGTCGCCACCAATAATATTAACATTAGCCCCAAAGTAGCCTTTACTGTCCTGAAGTTTATACTGGAAGGACATTAACCCATTAAAATTAGGGTCTGGAGTAAACAGGACGTTACCATGGTTATCTAGTTCTGCTGTACCCCCTCGAATATTGAGAAGTTCACGGATAGATAGGGCATCTCCTTGATAGTCTATATCGTTGGCAAGTATGGTTGAAGCAAGAATGGTGTAAGGCGTTGTCCCATAAACATCGACTGTATCATTAGTAGGAAGGGGATTTTCGATATCGATTTCAACTTCTTTGATGTTGGCAAAGTTGATAGCATGAATATTTTTCCCTGTATCTGTGCCATCCCGCCCTGCTATGGTATCAGTGATGGTAATTGAGCCATCCGGGTTTCGGGTTAGGATATATTCGTGGTAGTTTCCACTAACTTCTGCAACATTGAAGCCTTCTCCACCATCTAATAGGTCATCACCTGAACCACCAATTAGAATATCGTTACCTTTTTCACCTTGTAAAACGTCATTATCTAAACCACCATTAATAATATCATTCCCGTCATTACCAATGAGTAAATCTTGACCACGATGACCTCGAATTAGGTCATTTCCTCCTAAACCATTGATAAAGTCGTTTCCATCTTCTCCTGATAGGGCATCATCTACAAGGCCACCAATAATAACATCATTCCCGGCACCACCTCGAATAAAAGCATTAACGTTACCACCACCAATTAGGATATCGCTACTTCGTCCACCAATTGCCGTTTCTACATTGGCTTGAAAAAGATTGAAATAGACACCTTTGTTACCAACGACTTGAATAATATCTAAGCCATCACCACCGTTAATGTTTTCTTGGCGGTCTTCTGAGTCAATCATCATAAAATCATTGCCATCACCTCCAATAAAGGTATCGCTACCTAAACTGCCTCCTAACCAATTATCTTCTGCATCTCCAATTAGTGTGTCATTTCCAATACCGCCATAGCCAGAGGAAACCTCTTTAATTGCTAGATCTATTACTTCTCCATTGGGATCATGGGCGACATAGCTACTAAATCCTACTTCAGATACAATTTTTGTACCTGTACCATCGCTAACAAATTGATGACCCATAGGATTATGGATAAAGTTGACAGCTAAAACAGTGTTTTCCTGTCCATCATGGGTGCGATAGTTACTTCTTGCTAGGATTTCATTACCTTCTAAAACTTCTCCTGGTGTTAAGGTAGCGTCAAGGGCGATTTCCGTAATTCCTAATTGTTCTAAATAAAATAATTCATCCGAATCAGTTTGTAGATTTTGGTTAATATCTTGCCAAATTTGTACTTGACTAAATTTGGAATCATCAGCGCTGAAAATGTTGTCATTGTTGGTATCTAAAGTTTTTAATGCTTCAAACCCGTTAGTAACTCCTTCTGTAAAGTACTCAGAAAACATTTCTGAGGAATTGTTAATGATTCCATCCTCATTTTTATCAAGGACAAGAAATCCATCTTCTGCAGAAACCCATCCTGTTTGCTCAAGATTTCCATCATTGTCAATATCAAATAACCCTTGAATTTGTTGATAATTTAATAACCCAAAACCGTCACCATTAAGATCTAGGAAGAGTGGATCTATCATTTGAAAATTCCTAGACTCGTGACGGATGTTTTCTAAGTTTGAAACGGAAACAGGTACTATTTTATATTCAACAGGAGGAGTTTCATAAAGAATCTTTCCTGTTGAGGGGTCTATAGCAGTAAGCAGGTGCACAAAATTAATTACCTATTTTTGACATAATAAGATAGAATTGG
>WTKN01000376.1 GCA_011524395.1 Moorena sp. SS36440bin_2 | reverse complement strand
CTCGATATCGCAAATCTCTCTAACCTAAATTATTGGGTTTGCAGACACGCCCTAGCCAAGTGTTGTGCTTTTACAAGAGTAGCGCTAAAAGCCCACTCCAGCTAGGGGTGGGATGAATGGGTGCCAGCTTGAGGTAGAAGAATCGAAAACTAAGCTCAAGTTCATAAATCCTCACAAATCAGGTAGGGTAGGGAATAGGGAAACGGAAATCCGAAAGGGTCTCAAACCCTTGGAAACCTATCTGTAAGTGGGTTCTAGTTGAGTATGAAAATTATCAGCCTATTAGCTGCGATCGCAATATTTCTAATCTCTGCTTGTTCAAATCAATCTGCGTCAACACCACTAACGGTGACCATGCATTTGACTGATACCCAAGGCATTGGTGAAGAGATTGGCATTGTCAAAGCCACCGAAACCGAGAAGGGTCTGCAGCTAACCTCCAATCTGTCTGGATTAACTCCTGGAGAACATGGCTTCCATGTCCATACAAACCCCAACTGTGATCCAGCCCAGAAGGAAGGTAAAGTAGTGCCAGGCTTAGCTGCTGGTGGTCATTATGATCCATACAATACCGGCAAACATGAAGGACCATTCGGTAATGGTCATTTAGGTGATTTGCCACGGCTAGTGGTTAATCAACAGGGTGTTGCTAACACTCCAGTCGTAGCCCCACGATTAAAGGTTGCTGACCTTAAGGGTCACTCTCTGATCATTCACGCCCAAGGTGACAATTATTCAGACATTCCCAAACCCTTGGGAGGGGGTGGTGCTCGAGCGGCTTGTGGTGTGATTTAGCCACAGTGTTGTGCGTTTTAGTTAACGGAACTAAGGGATTGGGAATATAAAATTACCCATTTTTAATATTCCCCATTTCCTATTCAATCCCTAAAGACTTTTGGATCAGCTTACTATTGGTTTTAATCAGTTCTTGTTGTTCTGGCCAGAATAATGTTGGTAATTCATCTATTGGAAACCACCCCAGCTGATAACTGAGATTGGGATCAGTAGGAGTGCCGTCAATTTGGTCAGTAATGAACAGAAAATAGTAAGTTTTTTTCCAACACTGTTTGGCAAAATCTAATCGTTCCTTAACTCCGAGTTCAGCAATAAATTTTAGGTCATTTAAGCCCGCTTCTTCCGCAATTTCTCGCTCTGCCGCCTCTACAATAGTTTCTCCTGGTTCTACATGACCTTTGGGTAAAACGTATTCAACTCTATTGCCTTCTTGAACTAGAGCAATGAATATCTGCTGCTCCCAACGGCGGGCAACAATACCACCAGCTGAGGTAGCCTCAGAAACTCCAGGCGGTCGTTGGTACCAAGTTTCATCAATAATCATTTTATATAGCAATTATCATCACGAGTGAGGTACAAATGTCTGGGTTTTAGGGAGCAGGGAGCAGGGAGCAGGGAGCAGGGAAGATGGAAGATGGAAGATGGAAGATGGAAAAAATGGTAGTGCATCAGCAAAGTGTAGGTATGTCGCGCAAGTCGTTCCAATCTCCTTGGGGTGTAAGCGTTCCCCAGCCCTTTCTGCTGCCGTATTGCCTTTGCGAGTATGAACCCAAATCCAATGGAAATAGCTAACCACCAACCTTACTGTGCCCTCAGGAAGCTCCGATGACCGACCCCAAATAAATTGCTGTCGGCGATGCCACCGACCTGTCTGCTGCCGAACAATTCCGGAACGTTCGCTCCTTATGGTGGGTCTGGTCAAAACCAAGAATGTGTTTAACTTCTGGACCATTAACTCCCTCATATCCTCCCCAACCATCGGTTAGCCATTGCTTACAGTCAGTTTTTTTCCCCTGTGTTCATGGTAAATCAAGGGATGAATTGGTCTATATGTTTGCCTACAACAGCGGCCAGAATTAACCCGTTTGATGATGCTTGAGTCATCCCCTACCAACAGTCCCCTTCTCTCAATTCATTCCGTTGACAGCGAAATTGTTTTTTTGGACCAATGACCAAAACTCGTCGCTACTCAGAAGTGAGGAAACAACATTCTGTACATGGGCATTATGAATCATTTGTCCTTTAACAGAAGCTGCTCTATCAAAGCTTACTACCGTATTATAGGTGAGATTAACTGTACGACTAACTCCTCTTAAACTACTTCCTGAACCATGAGCGAAGTAGAACCGTGGGAATTTTTTCTGGCTCAATTTGTGGCGCGATAGTCAAGAGTATCAAACGTTTCGGTGAAAGTTTGTTGGCATTCTCGACAGTAGTATCGTTGGCTTCCCTTGCTAGTTTTCCCGTATTTATGAGTCTTATGATGACCACACAGAGGACATTCCATAACATTGAAGTATCTTATTTACCTCTGCCATCTTACCATTCCCACACTTGTGTGATGCACTACCTTATATTTCGCCAGCAGCGTCAGTCCCGGATGCTCCTGGCGAATTCCTGAAACCCTTATTATGCCCTCACGCCTAGCCCCTCTCCCAAGGTGGGGAGAGGGGCTAGGCGTGAGGGCTGATCGGGCTTCTTGGTTTGTTAAGAAATATTTCGCCAGCATCGTCCCGTAACGCACCACCAGATCAAAATCCAAAAATGAGATGCACCCGTCTACATCAGTATCATTGGCTGTGATTATTCTGTAACTAAAACATATTTAGAACCTTTATGCCCATTGAATTCCTGGTTACCCGTTTGAAGGTTATCGGCTGAGTAGGTATGGGTACCTAATGAGTCAGTTCCTATAGTATCTTTATCTAGCAAATCAACCGTTACTGACGTATCGAAAGTTACAGGCAAATCATCTAGTGACCATACGTCACCTTTATTCATTTCATGGCTCCCTTGAGCTGGTATGGATTTTTTAAGAATTCCACCATCAATTTCATATTTCATGACCACATTGTCTTCATTACCTATAATATCCCCATCGTTGGA
>WTKN01000079.1 GCA_011524395.1 Moorena sp. SS36440bin_2 | reverse complement strand
TAGGGAATAGGGAATAGGGAATAGGGAATAGGGAATAGGGAATAGGGAATAGGGAGATGATCAACTGCAGTGGAAACTCCTAAGACCGCGCTGCATTGCTGCTCCCTGCTCCCTGCTCCCTACTCCCTAAAAGCAAGCAAAAGACTGGCAAAAAAGCGATGCAGCGCGGTCTTGGGGGTCCCCCCCCATGAGCGACTGCATCAAGAAAAATCCCCTGGCTTGATCAGCCTAGGGGTATACCAGGGATTAATTACTATGAACTAATTTAAAGCCAGCCGTAAAAGATTCCTTTCAAATATGCCTAAAGGTACTAAGTGCCAACCGGTTGGGGTGACTCAGCAGTTTCGTTACCTTCGGTCTCAATGAGCTCCATCTCCTCATACTTAGTAAAGCAATTACGCTTAGCCGCTACAGCGATGTCGAGAACAATGGGTACTTCTAATTTGATCGGAACTTGGAACACACAGGGGTTATAGTATTTGTAAGGCATGGGTTTTACCTCTTGCTGCAATTAGGTTTCATCAACACATTTATAGAATGTCAGATCTAACTCTGGCTTCACAGTACCCTTGAGGGTACCTTTTTTTTGAGCTGATCAGATCATGGCCTCACTGTAAGGGTGATTATTCCTTAACCGAGAAATTAAAATTCCTCCATCCTGAGCTTAGGATAGAGGAGGGATAGGACTTAATTGATGGCCAGACTTTCAAAGCCAGCCGTTAAAGATTTATTTCAAAGATTCCTAAAGAGATTAAGTGGTAACAGGTTCGGGTGACTCAGTAGCTTCGTTACCTTCCGCCTCTTGGAGCTCCATTTCCTCATATTTACTAAAACACTTACGCTTAAGCACCTACACAGAATTAATTTCCTACTGCCAATCTCTGTAACCTTTACCCTGCAAGGCTTTGAGTTTGGTAAAATGTGTAATTAATTTTGTGTACCTGCTTAGCAGCGACAGCTAGGTCGAGCACAATGGGTACTTCTAATTTGATCGGAACTTGGAACACACAGGGAACCGCTATATTAGCCATATCACTTGCCAGGATTTATCGTGATTCAATTTATAATTTACTATTTACTCTATTGATCCCAGATCGCTTGAATGTAACCCAGTTCCTTTGCAGCTTGCTGTTCTCCTGACGTTAAATGATGCCATGGTTTGTGATATGATTGCGGGTAAGCTGATTGTGGACCTTCCCAATTTGCATTGTTCCATCCCAAAATTGCCCATAAACTTTGAATGTGTGGACTCAATTCCTCCCACCCAAAGCTATTCCAATATTCATCTATATTTTCTGATCTGATAGCTTCAGCTATGCTGGGAGAATTCCAGTTGGCTTCATTATAGCCCAGTGCCTTTGCGGCTTTCTGTTCTTCTGGTGTTAAATCATGCCATGGTTTGTGATATGATTGCGGGTAAGCTGACTCCGATGCTTCCCAATTGTAAACATTCCAGCCCAATACAGTCCACAAGTTTTGAATATACGGATTAAAGTCATCCCACTGAAAAGAATTCCAGTATTCATTCACATCACCAGACTTGATAGCATCAACCACGCTAGGTATTTCATCTAAGCACGAAGCATCGCACCCATCCGGTGAGTTTTCATTCAGCCAATCACGAACTAACTTTATATGTTTATTCGCAACTGTCTCGGCATAATAAGCCCAACGCTGAAAGTAAAATCTCAAGATTATTCTTGATATGTTGAAATAGACTTCTGTTGTTGTATGTTTACCACCACGCTCTGTGAGAGACACATTGCTGTTGTAAATGTAAACAATAATGTCATCTTTTTCCGCTTTAACTGTGTTCTGAGCAAATAAGTTTCTTTTTTGCCAGGTATCGCGCCGACTTCCAGCACTATTTATCAACCTGTGTAAGCTCATTCTTATTCTGTTTCTATCGGAAACTGTAATGCCTTGATAGTAGCCGACAATAGCATTTACAACTCCATTCCAATCATCATCTTTTCTATGATATCGTTGAATGTCAGGAGGATTGGCTTCGAAGAAAGGAGATCTTGCAATCGTATCAACATAATTCAAAAAAGCATTGTAATTTCCTGGATACAAAGGGTTGAAAGGATTAAAGCCAGAGCTAATCCTCGCCATATCCATCACCGTGATGCATCCTGTAGCTGGACTATTTTTAAACGCTTCCAGCAATCCAGGTTTACCTAAGTGTCTCCTCACCTCATCATCTCTAGCCAATGCAAATCGCCAATTGCCAGCCACTTGCTCATTAACTGTAACAGGTTGTTCGATTCCACCTATTGCCGACATAGGAAAAGTAACTTCTTGATTTCCGAATGCACGTTCTATCTCAATTGGATCATGCAAAGTACACCAACTTTTTACTTGTTCTAATCCCTCTATTTCGGACATTTTTAAATCTCCTTACAGTTACAGTTAATTTAGATAGACTACCAAAAAATTGACTTAATCTAAGATTAATAAATAAGGATTATGAATGATTTATAGCTAACTCCTTACTGGCTATTGGATTCAATTTGTCGCCAAATTATTTTATCCGGATTCCTGTAACAGGGAGATTAATTTGCGTTGCTGATTATGGGTATGGTTTTGCCCCCCTAGCCCCCCAATTTTGGGGGGAATAAGACCTTCAAAGTACCTTCCGGTGCGCTTTCCAATGGGCGAGTAAATCGCCCTTGGGTCGCACCGCAAAGTTGGGGAACCCACGGGGGCTTTAACAAAACCAGATGATCGCGAATTCATTCCTTAATTCAGCAACGCTGATTAATTTACCTGTTAAACCTCATATATCACCTCAAATATCCATTAGTTCGTGACTCTTACATCTACGGACTATGGGATTTTGAGTTTTAACGTTTATTTATGCCCACTCACGTTTATCACAATTTGAATTAATTTTTCTTCCGCTTACCCTGCTTTTATTTGAATTTTCATTCAGCCAATCACGAACTAACTTTATATGTGTATTTGCGACTGTTTCGGCATAATCAGCCCAACGGTGAAAGTAAAATATACAGCTGATTTTTTCTATACTAAAACGCACCTCTCTTCTTGTCTGATAACCTCTTATATCTCTTTGTCTAGACTCTCGTAGAGTCACTTTACTGTTGTAAATGTAAACAATAATTTTATTTTTATTAACTTCAACAATTTGCTGAGCAAATAAAGTCTTTTTCTGCCATTTATCAAGACTACTTTCGGCATTATATACCAACCTGTTTAACATTACTTTTATTTTTTCTAGCTCGCAAACAGTAGTAACGTCTTTATAGTAAGCTAAAATAGCATTTATCACTAGACCCCAATCATCGTTTTTATCATTAGAATAGTTTTGCTTAATAATAGGATTTACGTCAAAAACACCAGATTCTTTAATCGTGTCAATATAATTTAAGAAAGCTCGGTAATTGGCTAAGTCCAAAGGTTTGAAAGGATTAAAACCAGAGCTGATCCTTGCCATATCCAGAATAGTGATGCATCCTGTAGCAGGACTATTTTTAAACACTTCAACCAATTCTGGTTTACCTAATTGTTTCCTAACCTCATCATCTCTAATCAATGCATGAGTCCAATCACCACCCACTAGCTCTTTAACTGTAATAGGTTGTTCTAATTCACTTATTTCGGACATAGAAAAATCGAGTTCTTGATTTAATATTTCAGGTTCTATTTTATTTTGACCGTGCAAATTACACCAACTTTTAAATTGTTCTAATCCATCTAATTCCGACATTTTTAATTCTCCTTACAACTACAATAAATTTAGATAAACTACTATCACTTCAAATATCCATTAGTCTGTAACTCTTACATCTACGGACTATGGGATGACAAAAAACTGGTGGTTCAATTCCAAAGATTGAACAGAATTTATCCTAGTCTAGCTTTGTCTGGTAAGGGTTTCAGTTGGGTTACCTTTGAGAAGATGTCCCCAGGGATGGCCATCCCAATTAAACTTGATCAAGGAAAAAATTAGGTTTCAAGACTTGGCGTACGCAAATAGGGACGTTAATCAACCGGTCAATCGACCCAATTTTTTTTGGTATAGCATGGCTCAAAAGCTTACCCCAAGCCATTTTTAGCCTGGTTGTCACTCCCTCAGCTAGTCTAGAGTAAGTATCTCAAATTTGCTTATATACTTTCTTTTGGAGAAACATTCAAATAATAAGGTAAGCCTATTTCGATTGTATTTTTACACCTTTGAGATACTTACAATTTAGATACTAGGCTGTGCGTTTGAAGCAGGTAAGGTTAACAGGCTGAGTCCCTGGCTTCGTAGTATTTGCATCCAACCAATCACTTACCAGCTTGACGTGCCTGTTCATGACCATCTGTGCATAGGAAGGCCACAGGTTTTTATAAAAGGTCAACCTCGCTTTTATGATCGTTATATCGGTTTGCTTCGAGGTACCACCCTTACTCTTGCTTTCTTCCATAGAAATAGTGCTGGAGTAAATGTAAACCTGAATTTCCTTCTCTAAGTTGACAGTACTTTGTGCAAATAAGCTCTTTGTCTGCCTAGTATTTTTTCTGGAAGTAGCAGCCTCTGTCATATTTATAAGACTTTTCCTGATCTGCTCTTTACTTTGAGTCTCAATTCCTTCGTAAAGGTTGACAATAGCATTAACTGCCACATTCCAGTTTTTTTCTCCTCTGTGATAGTCAGTACGACTTGAATCATTTAGAAAGAAAAACGGAGCACTCATAATCCTTCCGACATAATCATCGAAGGCTTTCTGGTTGTCCTTTAGTTCAGGACTGAGAGGGTTGAAGCCTGCTGCAATTCTTGCCATATCCATCACAGTGGTGCATCCTGTGGCTGGATTACTCATAAAGATCCTTAACAACTCGTTATAGCGCTCCGGGCTTAAAGGCGTGCCAGAAGGAGGCAACATACCACGGAAAGACTGGTCCAAATCTAAAGCATCCTGTGTGCCACTACCGACAACGGCAGCACCGGATACAACAGGAGGTGAGATTCCAGAGAGTCCACTTGTGAAGAATACTGGCTCTTCTCCTCGGACACGTAAGACATGAGCTGGATCATTCATTGCACACCAGCTATTTACCTTTTCTAATTCTTTAGTTGTGAGCATTTGCTCCTCCTATACATGTCGTCATTAATTTCAATGAACACATTTATAGAATGTCCAATCTAACCCTGGCTTGGCAGTACCCTTGAGGGTACCTTTTCTGTTAAGGATGATTAACGTTAAGTTATTTTAACTAGTTAAGCGGTGTCTTTTTGACCTGATGGGGTGACAAGCAGCATTGTTAGCCTTACTGGGTAGGGCGGGGGCGCGGGCAAACGGGTTTAAGGTGATTGGAAAAATCGAGGAGCTCTCGCAGGTTGGTAGAAAATGCGATGCTCTGAAAGAGCCGCTACGGGATGAAGCGTGGCCAAAGGCCTCAGCTTCCGCGCTTATGCGATTGGCCTTTGGCCACGCCAAAGGCGATGGGCGTTCGCGCAGCGTGGCCAAAGGCCTCAGCCCCGCTTTCAGTGATCGCATCATTCGCCTATCCACACTAAAGCAATACTCTAAGCCGCTACCAGAACAAACGAAGTAGAGAACAAAGATTACTCAATCCTAGAGTCGAATGTTAGGTGCAGCTAATCTGACTTCCCTACTCTCTCAAAACCTAACCTAATTCAAAACCCCTATACTACTACGGCAAATTAATCCTTCTGAGCCAAAATGTGTGTAAGAGTATGGATTATTTTCATCTGGCCACAGTTGCTGGCCTTTCTCAACTCCAATTTCTTTAACTACCTCTAACTTACCATCATCGATCGCTTCATTAACTGCCCTATAGACGCTTTCCCATGCTCCATAATCATCAAAAATTATCAATGCATTATTAAATCGCTTTAAACAGTTATCAATATCTTGTTTGATATACTCATATTTGTGACGTGCATCTATTAAAACAACATCAGCAGGAAAGGTTAAGTCATTCCAATCAGAAGTATACACATCAAATTTTTGGAATTTGACATGGGAATTAAAAATATTGTTTAGTCTTGCTACTCTCAGATACCTATCGTTAACATCTAAACCTAGATATTGAGTGAAGTGATCCGCTAGGTGCTTTGCGGTCATGCCCTTGTAACATCCTACCTCTAATAAAGTATATTTTTTTTTCGGTAAAAACTGTTTTACATGATCACGGAATTGTTGGCTAACTGTCCAACAATCTTTTCTTTTATCTACAGGTAGGACTATATCCTGCCATGTATTCTGTATTTCAGTTAAGAGCTCAAGCATCGGTTTTAATTAGTAACAGTAATAAATATAAGCATTCAGCCGAAGGCCTTTGGCCACGCTACGCGAACAGCCGTCAGCCGTCAGCTTATTTTATTCAAAAGCTGTTCAGAGCTCAAGTAGTGTGGCCACAGGCCAATGGCCACTCAAGTAGCACCTCAAGTAGCGCATTAGCTGAATGCTTAATAATAAACTGACACCCCACACCTACCACACGCCCTATTCTCCATTCCCTAGGCCGAGGGCTGTAGCAGCACCTAAGTGCTTGAGCAAGGTGGCTTGGGGAAGTGGCCCAAGCAGATGACTCCAAGGCAATACTTGTTCTGTTGACCAGTCGGTATAGATGTAGAAGTCTAGTTCAGGTAACTGTCCTCGCAATTGTTTAAAGGCACGGCGGAAACTGCCTAGGGAATCCCCATAATGCCTGGTTAGTTCTAATAGTTGGGATAAGCGACGATCCCCTCGGGAAATCAGTGCTTGAATTACTGACCAGTTGTAGCTTTCTGGTCGAAAGTCTATGGCTTGCGATCGCAATTTTTTCTGCAACAACTTGAGGCGCTTCTGGGCTTGGGGATTGACACCAAACCACTGAAAGGGTGTATGAGCTTTGGGAACAAAGGTAGAGCAACCGATAGTTAAGCCTAGACCGGGCGCTGCTTTCTTAATCTGTTCCATCATCGCTACAGTTTCTTCAACATCTGCTATTTCCTCTCCCGGAACTCCTACCATCCCGTAGAGTTTCAGACGTTTTAATCCCCCTGCTTTAGCATTCACTGCTGCCTGGATAATTTGGTCATTGGTCAGCTTCTTATTAATAATCTCGCGCAACCGTTGTGAGCCACTTTCTACTGCAATCGTAATGGAACGGGTGTTACGTTTAGTTAGGGTTTGGGCGAGCTTTTCAGTAACTGTATTGGTTCGTACTGAAGCAATACTCAAGCGCACATGGTCGTATTGTTGCTGATTTAGGTAATCTAACAACACATCAAACTCGGGATGCTGGGTGACGGATGCTCCGAGTAAGCCAATCCGGTCTGTTACCTTTAATCCCCGTTCTATAGCTGGAATCAAGGAATCGATCGCGCTCGGAGTACGAAATGGTAACGTGAGGTAACTGGCCAAACAGAAGCGACACATTTCTGGACAACTGCGCACCACTTCTACCATGTAGATGTTTTCCCAAGCGGCTTTTTCGGTGACTACTGTGGAAGCAGACAGGGTATTGCCCCGATAGGTCTGTTTAGAGACGGTGGCAGGAATCTGATCAGAAACTGGTTTAATGGATGCGATCGCACTGGTTAGGTCATGGTAGGTTACGTGATATAAACTAGGTATATAAACTCCAGGGATTTGGGCCAGATGCTGCAGTTGAGTATTACGCTCAGCAGTACGAACCTCTTGATACGCATCGATAAAATTATCTAGCAGGATTTCCCCATCTCCGAGCAAAATCACATCAAAGAAGTCAGCAAACGGTTCTGGATTAGCTGTTAACACCGGACCGCCACCAAACACTAGGGGATGGCTAGATTCTCGTTGTGCTGAGTATAGGGGTATCTCCAAAAATTCCAATCCCCCTAAGATATTGACATAATCCAATTCCCATGATATAGAATAACCTAGTAATTCTGGCTGTCTCGGTAATGGCTCATGGTAATCGGTGAACAAGCGGCTGACCCTTAGGTCAGGGCGCAAGGCTAAAGATGCCCACACTATCTGGTAGCCGAGACTAGTAATACCGACGTTGTATTGATTAGGAAAGGCAAAGATAGTAGGAATGGCATGGTCGTCAGCAGTGGCTGGTGTAAACAAAAGACGTTCGGAGGAAAATACCACAGGGTTTAAATAGGACGTATTGGATTGAAAAATAGCAAAAAAAAACGTTTATTTTAATATTTCCATTATGCTTTGGTCATGATTAGTCGCTCACCAAGGGCTTAACTAGTAGTGGAAAATAACCAATAATGAATGACCAATGACATCATGACTACTACGTATAAATCCGGATTTTAGGCAAGCAGAAGGAAAAAAGTTACAGATTCACGCTTATTTAAAATTTTAAGCCCTAAAATAGACAACAAGTTATACGACAACATGTTATAGCTGCTTTTGTATTGCTAAGGAGTTGATGTGTCAATATTTTCCCCGAAGCCCCAAGATCGGCATAGCCACAACTCTGGGAATCTCTCAAAGAAACTGGCGAAACAATCGGATTTGAATCAGAGTGTTGAGTCTAATGATGGCAAGCACCCCTCACCAAAGCCAAGACGGCGGAAGCAACCGAGGGTAGTTGCCCAAACTCTCAACGGAATTAAGCGTGTATCTAGTACGGTTATCAAACCGCTAATTGGACCAAAAGCAATCTATCGTCGCTCCTGGTTTTGGCTCGGACTAGGGGTGGGTGGCAGTGCGATCGCATTGGGTTGGGGTTGGCAAAAACTAGAAAGCTCTCTGCCAGATTCTACTAAGGATGTCTTGACCTATGTTCGAGATGGCACGATCACGATTAAAGCTGCCGACAGCACTATTATCCAGCAAATTGGGCCAGCTAGCCATGAGACCCTCAAGATTTGGGAAATACCCGAAACCCTGATGGAAGCCTTCATTGCCATTGAAGACCAACGCTTTAAAGAGCATAAAGGGGTAGATAGCCAGGGTATTCTTCGTGCTACTGTGGCTAACCTCAAAGCTGGGGGAGTAGTAGAAGGAGGTAGCACGATTACCCAGCAACTCGCTAGAATTGTTTTCTTTGATCACGAACGCAGCATTGTACGGAAACTCAAAGAAATGCGGATGGCGCAGAAAATTGAGCAGGATTTGAGCAAAGATCAAATCCTGGAGCGCTATCTAAACTTAGTCTATTTGGGTTCCGGTGCTTACGGGGTTGCTGATGCCGCTTGGGTCTATTTTAGTAAACCGGTAAAAGACCTGACCTTGGGAGAAATGGCAACACTGGCGGGATTACCCCCAGCTCCTAGTGTTTACTCGCCATTGTTGGAGGGCAAAATCAATACCTCTAGGCAAAAAGCAGCCAAAGAGCGTCGTGATGTAGTATTGCAGCGGATGTTGGAAAATGGCTACATCTCCCAGGCTGAAGCCAACAAAGCCATGGCCGAGCCCCTAACTATTAAGGCAAGCCAACCGAAGCGACTCGAGCGTAAAGCATTCTATTTCACGGAATATATTCAACAAGAATTGCCCAAATACGTTTCCAAAGAAGTACTGGCTAAGAAAGGGCTGACTATTGAAACTACCATTAATTTAGAGTGGCAAGATGCTGCTGAAATCGCTGTCCAAAAGACCATGAAAACCTATGGTCGGTATCAGCGGTTTGGACAAGCTGCACTAGTTGCCGTCGATCCCCGCAATGGTCAAATCAAAGCCATGGTTGGGGGTAAGGATTTTAATGACTTAGATAGCAATAATTACCTCAATCGGGTCACCCAAGCTCAGCGTCAGCCCGGTTCTACATTCAAAACATTCGTGTATGCCGCAGCAGTAGCAACAGGGATGTCTCCCTATAAAGGCTACATGGATGCCGGATATATAGTAGATGGTTACGAACCTAAAAACTACAGTGAGAGATTCCGGGGTTCGATCTCAGTGCGGGATGCCCTGGTTTCCTCGATAAATGTGGTAGCCGTTAAAACCCTAGTGGATGTGGGCTGGGAGCCGATCATCAAATTAGCTCAAAAAATGGGGATTAAATCCAAACTCCATCCCACCTACTCCCTAGCCTTAGGAGCCTCTGAGGTAAACCTGTTAGAACTCACCAATTCCTATGGCACCTTAGCCGCCCAAGGTATTCACCACGATGCTCATGGGATTCGCCGCATTATTGACCAGCACGGTAACGTGATTTACGACCACAAAGTCGAGGGTGAGCGAGCTATTGATGCAGAAACAGCAGCCATTGTGACCTGGATGCTCAGGGGTGTGGTTACCGGGGGTACCGGGACAGCGGCTCAAATTGGACGACCAGCAGTTGGAAAAACCGGCACTACGGATGATGCTCGTGACCTCTGGTTTGTGGGCTATATTCCCCAATTAGTAGCTGGGGTTTGGTTAGGTAATGATGATAACAAGCCTACCAAGGGATCTAGTGCAACTGCTGCTGCCACCTGGCGTCGGTTCATGTTGGAGGTAATCGAAGACTTAGACCGTGAGTCCTTTACTGAGCGCCCCAGGAAGTTATCCGGTCGGGAAGCTACCATTGAAGCTCAGCCGATTAAACCTAAACGAGTTGTTTACAAAAAATTTGTTCCCACTACCGTTACGGCTTCCACAACTCGATCAGGCAGAAGAACTAGTTCAAGACGAGGTACTTCAACCAGAAGAGCCAGTTCTAAACGGCGGCGTAGTCGGGTCAGGGTGTCTAGGAAAAGCTCTCAACCCAAACGGTATTACCGTCGCAAAGCGACAACAACTAAACGGTCTTATCCCCGTAAAAGTACCACCAGACGCTATACGCCTAAAAACACTGCCCCGAAACGGCGGTCAGCACCAGCAAGGCGCAGAACAGCACCAGCACGAGCAAGGCGCAGAACAGCACCAGCACGAGCAAGGCGCAGGCCAGCACCAGCACCGAGAGTTGCTCCTAAACCGGTGGCTCGTCCTAAGCCTCAACGCAGGCCAGCAGGAGGTCCGTTAGCTCCCCCAGCAGCTAGAAAGTAGGTATCGAAGCCATCATGCTGGATGGTAGGATAACGGAAATACGAGAAAATCTAAACTGGCTATGTATGTATTGATGGAAGCAGGCAGTTTTCCCTTGTGGTTTACCCTAGTGTATGTTGTGGGTTTTGTGGCAGCAGTTGTGATTGGCTCGATTGCTTGGTACAACTCTAAACGTCCTGCTGGTTGGGAAGGGTCAGAAAGTCCTAATTGGGTACCAAAGATCGATTCAGAGGATAATTCTAAGGAAGACGAAAGCTAGCAGACGTTAGTTTGGTTGGGAAAACCAGAAGATTTAACTCAAAAAGAACCGTGGCTTCAACACCTTAAGTCACGGTTCTTTTTTAGACCTATTTAGGGTAATCAGGCCACTGTTCAGAATTTGTTGGTATCGTATATATAGCACTACGCATTAAGGTGTTTGACATTGATACAAACAGCAAAAGCTGTTATAGAAAACTTTTGCCTTTTGCCTTGCCCGTAGCGCTATATGTCTTACTGAATTGCCATCATGACCGGAGCTGCTGAAACTAAGAAAAAAGGCAAGTCACTCCCGCCAACACTGATCATCAGGTTGGGAAAATTTGTCTGGACAACTCTCTGGCAAATGATGATGTCGAAGCTGGCTCCACGGAATAATTCTGGAGAGTACATTCGCCCCAAGAGCGAGTTTAGGAATTTTATTGGGACAGAAGCAGAGAATTCTTACCAACCCGAACCAGGACGCTACTGTCTTTATGTAGGACTCGGTTGCCCTTGGGCGCACCGCACTCTCGTGGTCAGGGCACTGAAGGGACTCAAAGACGTAATACCGGTATTCATTGCCTCTCCTTCTTCAAATCAGGGGATTTGGGTATTTAATGAGCAGCAAGAAGGGTGCGACACGCTTCCTGAGCTTTACGAGCTGGCACAAACAGGCTACAACGGTCGTTGCACGGTTCCAGTGCTGTGGGATAAACAGAGCAAAACCATTGTCAACAATGAGAGTGCAGAAATTATAGTAATCCTGAACTCACAGTTCAATGAGTTTGCTACTAATCCTACCTTAGACCTTTATCCAGAGGAACTGAAAGAAACCATTGATGAGTGGAATGAGACCATCTACCACACTGTGAATAATGGAGTCTATCGCTGCGGTTTTGCCCAGACCCAAGAGGCTTATGAGAAAGCTTGCGATCAGCTATTCACAACCTTGGATAAGATTGATCGAGCCCTAGAGACCAGTAGATACCTGTGTGGGGATAGGGTAACCCTGGCAGATGTGCGTCTATTTACCACTCTGTTCCGTTTTGATGTGGTCTATTATGGATTGTTCAAGTGCAACCGTTTGAGAATTCAGGACTACGATAACTTAGGTCCCTACCTGCGTGACTTGTATCAGCTTCCCGGAGTTGCTGATACCTGTAGCTTGGAGGATGTCAAGCGGGATTATTACGGAAATCTGTTCCCCCTCAATCCAGGTGGAATTATTCCCAGTGGCCCTGATTTGGCTAGTCTCCTTAGACCTCATGGTAGGGAATAGGGAGTAGGGAGTAGGGAGTAGGGAGTAGGGAGTAGGGAGCAGCGGATCTGGGAACAGGGAACAGCGGATCTGGGAATAGGGAAACAATTTTGTTTATCTGATTACTATGAAGAAAGCTATCAGCTTATGCGCTACGCGCACGCGTGCGCGTTCAGCTATCAGCCCATGCTTAAACTATGATAACCGCTATAGTTGCAATTAGTGTCAGGGTTAACAGCTGAGTGCGATGGCCTTGGCCTTTGGGCCACGCTACGCTCCGGAAGCTTCGCTTGCGCTAAAAGCGATTAGCCCGAAGGGCGTTGATAAGCGCGAACGCATTCAATTCAATCAATACTATAGGGCACCTAAATGAATTGTGAGAATTTTTGTTCCCGATTCCCGATTCCCGATTCCCGATTCCCTGCTCCCTACTCCCTGCTCCCTGCTCCCAGATCCGCTGTTCCCTATTCCCTTTTCCCTTTTAATACTTAAAAGGATATAATTTTTTTACCGATTGCCGAGATAGAACAACAATCGTTAAAACTCCAACAAGTGTGCCAAATGGTCTGAACCAGCAGAGTAGGCAAGCTATCATAAACGAAAACCAATAATTCTTGCTTTTTCTGAGCATATATCCAGAGAGAATGATAGCAAAAGCAAATATTTCTCCAAGGATGAAAAGTATGGCACCAGAAATGACTAGCAAATAGCCAGGCAAGTCCGATGATACATTTCGTGATAACTTAAACCACTCTGATAACTCTCTTGATAAGTCTGAAGGAATTGAGTCAGTTGCACCAATCATGAACAGACCAAAAGGAATATATAACATTAGTATAAACAGGGAGTAAAATCCAAAAAATCCCCCAACCATATAGTGAGTCAATGATAAGATATTTAACTGCTTTTTAGGATTTCTCATAACTAGAAATTAGTCGAATTCCCAAACTTCCCAAACTGTCCCAACTTAGCACACCTCCCACACTTCCCTCCAATACTCTCTTGGTGAGCAAAAGCCTTAGTATGATGAATGGCGGCATCTCGATTCAATGCCAAAAATTTGCCTAGTTTAACTGCCTCTGTCATCACAGAAAACTCAAGAACTGTTTTACCTTCACCATCTTTCTTAGCTCCACCCTCAGGGTCAGGAGATTTTTCTAGTGCGATGCTCCTTGGCCAAAAGGCCACGCTACGCGAAGGTCGCCGCTACGCGAACGCATTGTGTAGTAGGGATTTTGTAGGGTGGGCATTCCTTGAAACCAACTCCCAACCCTGCCAGGATTCACCGGAGCAATGGCCACCAACCAGTAGGTACACTTTAGTAGGGTGGGCATTCCTTCAAACCAACCCCCAATCCTGCCGGAATTGACCAGAGCAATGGCCACCAACCAGAGTGCATTTAGTAGGGTGGGCATTCCTTCAAACCAACCCTCAACTCTCCCGGAATTTACCATTACTTTGCGCACCAACCAGGGTACCTATCGCTCCCAAACCTTCCGGAATTCACCATTACTTTGCCCACCCTACGATTGTTGGGTATTGGTGGGCATTGACCATTTCATTGCTCGGCCTTCAATCATGATTAAGATTGGCCAAAAGGCCACGCTACGCGATCAGCAATGCCCACCCTACGATTCTAAATTCCCCCATTCCCAATTCTAAATTCGCCCATTCTAAATTCTAAATTCTTTAGAGCTTATTCACCCGAGATTGGGTTAACCCTTGAGCTTTTTTAGCAAATTTCTGATCAAACGTGTAAAAATCTGAACAATGCTGACTCAGGGCTAAATGAAAGGCATCAGCAAAATCTAAACCATTTTCATGCCATTGGATAACTTGAGCCATCAAGCTAGGGTTGGCAAGATGAACATTGGGTAAACCAAAAAGATTTCTCAACCCTTGACAGATAGCGGCGGGTTTGAACTTATAAGCAAAACGCAAAACCCATTCCGTTTCTAGAATTACCGTATCTGCAATAAAATCCTCTTGATTCCTGAAAATCTCTACACTCTTGTTGAACTGTAACTGATCATCCTGAGTCAATAGCCGAACAACCACATTCGTATCAACAGCGATCATGCCACAACTCCTCTATCCCTTGTCGAATCGCCTCATCCATATCCTCAAGACTTTTAGGAGTGCCGTCATACTTTAAACAACCAGCCACTTCATTTAATAATGTTTCTGAAAAAGGGTTTTTCGGTTTTAAAAGAATCCCATCTCCCGTATCAATCGCGATTAACTCAAGACCTGCTTCCCAGTGATGAGCATCTCGCAGAGACTTAGGAATAATAACTTGACCTTGACTCAACAATTTTGTCGTTTCCATAACCTAATCATTCAGGGGTCAGCTGTCAGCCGTTAGGCTTGGCTCACGCTACACCGAACAGCTTAACATAAACCTCTTTCCCATAGCGTGGCCTTTGGCCTTGGCTAACGGCTGAATGGTTACAGTGCGATTGACCTGCATGTCAAGCTACGCGAACACATTTTTCAGTGCTTGTCCGGTGGGCATTGCCAGTTTCCAAGGGAAGGAAATTGCGATCGCAAATACCTCTAGTTTAAGTTTGGTTAGAAGAAGAGCGATTGACCTTTGGTCACGCTACGCGATCGCATTTTGTTAGGTGGGCATTGGTGGGCATTTCCTATTTAATTGCTCGACGTTCAATCATGATCTTGATCACCAATGCCCACCCTAGGATTCAACTACTACTTCCGATGGCTGAGTATTGTTTTCCACTATATCAGTTCCTGCCCCTAAGGTTTCTTCGAGTACTTGAATTGCGCCACTGATCCGGAGTAAGGTTTCTCGGAGGTTGGCTTGTTTCACTTCTAGTTCCGCTAGCATTTTTTGACCAGCTTCGTATTCAGATTTCAGGGATTGTAAGCGTTGTTCGAGTTTTTCTTTCATGGTTTAATTTAATCAGTAATAAAAAGTAAATATCTTGGAATCATAAAATTTGATTGATTTACCTTGACCCTGAAAAGGTTACAACCTCCTTACGGATAAACAGTACCCATACAGTCCAAGATTCATGAGTTTTATGGGTGCGGAAATCTGCAAAAATATACCATTTGCTCGATTTGATTTTGGTGTAAACTTGAATGATTGTGCCGCTACTATCTTCCTGAATATTTCCGTTGGATGTTGTGAAACCAGCAATGATCGCCTCCCAATCATTAGCAGAATAATTGGTATTGTAGTCTTGATATCCAGGGATATCTGTAAATTTTTTAATCTCGAAAGGTTTTGTACCTTTAACTGTGATATCACCATTGACATCCAACTTTGAAGCCGGATCTGTTGTGCCGATACCAACGTTGCCTGCAAAGTAGTTATCTCTAGTACCTCCAAACCATGCAGAATTGTGTGGACTGCCAGTCCATCCATCATGCTCTACAAATAAACGAACTGCTTCCCCTGAGCTTCTGACTTGGAAGATAGGCTCACCAGCATTGGGATTGGTTTGGACTCGATAGACTAAGCCGGTGTCCCCTTGAGTACCGTCACCGCGATGATTGCCATCGTTGGGAGCTTCCATCAGCAGAGTACGCTCACCAGAGGTGTTGCTGCTAGCACTCAAGCTGCCAGTAACAGTTAAATTCCCTTGTACTTTTAATTTCGATGAACCTGGATCGGCTGTGCCAATGCCAACATTACCATCTTTAATCACCATCTGGACTGTGCCACTACTACCAGCATTCAGTTCGTTATCGTGATGAGAGCCACCTTTGTACCAGGCAAAGTTTGTAGCGGTGCGAAAATACTGTGTATGACTCTGAATACCGATGCCATAGCTTTGATTCCACAAATTAATCATCTGCCGCGTGTTGTTCTGGAAACTGAGGCTTGCAGAGTCGTCGATGGTCAAATTATTGAGAGTGGTATTACCTGTAACAGTTAAAGCCCCAGCTACACTAAGATTACTATTGAGAGTGGTATCACCAGTAACAGTTAAAGTGCCACCTACACTAAGATCACCAGAGAAGCTGGAAGTGTGATCATCACCACCTCGCAATACAGTAGCTTCATTGCTTCCCCCTAAATGTAGGTAGCCATAATCATTACTCGCCACATGCAATTTTATCAAGCTGGTCTTATCGTTTGCACTAATCCTCAATCCTTGACCTGCTGCGGAGTTAATGTGCAATGGTTCTTCAGCCGGATTAATGCCGATACCAACCTTGCCTGCGAAATAGTTATCTCTAGTACCTCCAAACCATGCAGAATTGTCTTCACTGCCAGTCCATCCCTCATGCTCTACAAATAAACGAACTGCTTCCCCTGAGCTTCTCACTTGGAAGATCGGCTCACCCTCAGAGGGATTTTCTTCTACTCGATAGACTAAGCCGGTTGCCCCTTGAGTACCACCGTCACCACGATGATTGCCATCGTTGGGAGGTTCCATCAGTAGAGTACGCTCACCAGAGACGTTGCTGCCAGCACTAAAGCTGCCAGTGACCTCAAGATTACTATTGAGAGTGGTTCCACCTGTAACAGTTAAAGTGCCACCTACACTAAGATCACCAGAGAAGCTGGAAGTGTGATCATCACCACCTCGCAATACAGTATCTCCATTACTTCCCCCTAAACTTAGGTAGCCATAATCATCACTCGCTACATGCAATTTTATGATGCTAGTTTTATCGGCTGCAGCAATTTTCAATCCTTGACCTGCTGCGGAGTGAATGTGTAATGGTTGTTCAGCCGGATTAATGCCAATACCAACATTACCTGCGAAGTAGTTAGCTCTGTCAGTACCTCCAAACCATGCAGAATTGTCTTCACTGCCAGTCCATCCATCATGCTCTACAAATAAACGAACTGCTTCCCCTGAGCTTCTGACTTGGAAGATCGGCTCACCAGCATTGGGATTGGTTTGGACTCGATAGACTAAGCCGGTTGCCCCTTGAGTACCGTCACCGCGATGATTGTTGCTGTTGGGAGCTTCCATTAGCAGAGGTCGCTCACCAGAGACGTTGCTGCTGAAGCTTAAACTTCCATTTACTGTGGTATCACCTGTAACACTCAAATCACCTTCAATAACAACCAAACTACTAGCACTATTACCACCAGAACGCAGGGTTGGTCCAGTGATTGCACCACTATCCAAATTACCACTAGGCAAACGCACTCCAGAATACTGGCGTACACTGAGATCAGGAGTCACATTACCGTTTCCTTCAATTGCCAGCTTTGCCAGAACAATCGAGTCCTCAGGCACATTTCCCAGGGTAGCAACTTGGATATTGGGCTTTTCGTGCCAGCGCCTGGCACCACTGCTACCCAAACCTCTATCAGTTGTCTGATCCGATTGTTCCTCTTGATAGGAAATAAGTAAGTAAACTTCCTGACTTTGATACCCGCTAAGATTGATTGGCGAAGAGTCTGTACTCAGAATAATCTGCCGACCTTCACTGTCAAGAGCAGTACCAGGGGTAACAATCACCTGATTAGTGTCAGTCTTAAGAGTCAAACCATCACAAATGCCCGAAACCCGGAGGAATTGGTCTAGGCGGCGCTGTCGGTCAATATGATACTTTTGTTCATCAATAAAATCCTGGTCTTTTAAAAACTCACCATCGAAGTAGCGTACTCGCTTGTCAATGTAAGGATACTGAATATAATCTGCCATTTTAATTCTCCCTTAGTTACGATATCGTTGTGGTGCCCAATAGTGTAGTCTCCCCAACGATGATGCCTGGTTTACTTTCAGTGGACTCATTAATAATTTGCATACCGGGTACTAACACCCGCAAAGCATAAAACGTGTGAGCTGGTTTCTCCTGATTCACAATTGCTTTCGCAATTTCTTCCTGACGTTGGAGCAGTTGAGGGTCTCGCTCATTCAAGGTGATTGTCACCTGAAAGTAGTGAGGGGGTTGTTCAAATTCGTAGATTTTAACGTCTTCTTGAGTGTAAAGTTCTAGCATTTGTTTCACTCCCGCCTTAGTGCCTCGTTGGCGATAGAGAGGAACAATATTGCTAATAAATCGGCGTTTAGTCTCCTCATTCCAATCCTCTCGCAAACTTAAAGCCACCCAACTGGCCAGCCAAGGTATAAACTCAGTTGGTGCTATCTCTGACTCTACTGATAGATCAGGATGATTATAGGGATTGAAGTAAGTATGGATACGGTCAATGTACTCTTCTAGAGCCAACTGATCAGGATTGGGATCCTCAGTATCCCTGGGTAAAAAGCCACTCATTACCCGCTCAAACGCTAGCAAGAACCGACCAACAAAAGGGTCTTCCTGAAAGTTAGCTGGTAGATAGTTTAGATAGCTACTTAGATTGTTGGACATAAACGCGTTTGTATCTAGGTTTTAAACACAGTTATTGTCGAAAAAGGCAAGAGGCAAGAGGCAAAAGGCAAGAGGCATGCTAGCAAGAAAGTAGATCTAAATTTTGGTAGCAACTGCATCAAGACAATGAAAAGAACTGTCATCCTTTTTTTAATTCATTTGGAAATGCTATAGTAGTTTTAAATTAGGTTAAAGTGTTGTATTAAACTTTTCCCTTTTGCCTCTTGCCTTTTGCCTCTTGCCTTGCGCGTAGCGCTATAACAATTGCCATTGATCGCCTATGTATTCCATAATTACTAAATTTAACTGTACGTTAAAGTCTACTAACTCATAGTTTCTCAGTTTAACTCTGATCAGCTCTTTTTCTATAAACTGGTAGGTTTCTTTCGGTTTACTGCGTTCCTCCCGCCAGGTTCCTAACTGAACCACCTTTGTACCTGTGGTTGGAGCTTGGCTGAGAGGTTGTTTGAGGGTAATTTTATTGCTGGAAAAATCAACAGCGTCAATTTCTCGATTTTCTGGATTGCTATTAGTAAAAATGATCCCAACCGTATCTCCCGCTGCCAATCCCGTTACTTGATTCACCTTGAACTCAAGGTTGGAGATAACTTCGGTAATCTCAAAACGAAGGGGACGGACAACCATTGTTCCCAGTCCATAAGCTTTATTTAAAGCTGAAGACAAGGTCAATTGTTTTAGTCCTTCCTGAATACTACTAATCGTATAGTACTCGTGATTACTACTGCTCGGGTCGAGTTGAATCGTATCCCCTTGGTTAAAACCGGTGGTCTCTTTAACCGTAATATTGTTCTGGGATCTTGAGCTTGCCTGAGTTAAAACACTAGTGGTTAGATCAATGGTTAGCTCATGAGTATGAACCATGACATCCTCGACATAGTCCACTCCAGGGATGCGATCAAGTAATTGATATAGCTCCGAAACGTAAATACTCCTACCAAAAGGCCAACCCTGACCATCCCAATAAGACTGGGAATTAACTGGGTGGAAGAAAGCTTGTGCTTCCTGGTGTGCCTTGTCTTTAACCTGCTGGGCATTGCCCCCTGCAACTAGATAGAGTCGCGCCCAAACTCGCAAGGGTAGGTAGTCTGGGGTAACTACGTGATGGCGTACAGTCAGCAACCGCCGTTCATCCAAGAAAGACCATAAGCCTTGCAACAGTGAAGCAGTGATATTGGGTTGATACCAACTGGCTCCTTGGATAGTTCCATCATTTTGGTTAGGAGTCTTATTATGAGCAATGATACCAGAGCCTTCATCCAAATCCCAGCAACCAACTAATCCCTTTTCTGTACCGTTAAGAAAGTTATTAATCTCCTGTTTAATATCTGCCTGCAACCGGACTTCCCCCCAAACCCGCAATTGAGTAATTATGCCTTGGAAATAATGGCTTTGGTTACCTCGACAGCTAAGATAAAGGGATGAATCATTAATAGTATTACCTGAGGTGATATCGTCAGTAAAGCCTTCTAATTCCCCATCAAGATATAAGTAAAGTGTTGAATTATCTTTGACAAAAGCAACGTGATGAAAATTGTCATCATTAATGGCTTTGGTAGAACTAATGGTAGCAAAGTTAGTACCATCACTTCTAATTACCTGGATTTTACCCGATTGGTTGTCATATCTAATCCCATAAGGAAAACCCCCAGAACCACTACCTTTTTCTAAGATACTATTATAAGTTTCTTGGGTTCTAGCTTGGACTTTTTCAGGTCTGACCCAAAGTTCAATGGTAAAATTTTGATCCTTAGCTTGATCGTTATCAAAATTGAGTTGGTCTGAGTGAGGGATTTCCAGATAATCATCCTGGCCATCAAAGGAGAGCAAACTGTAGTTATTAGCCAACGTTTGAGGAACCACCAGCAAGCTAATGTTTCCTGGGGCAGGTTCTTCTCTGGCAGTTGGTTCACTCAAAGCCAGATTCTGCTGAGAAAGGCATCGTGCCCTAGCCACTACACCAAAAAGACCAAGAGCCTTAGCTGTTGGTGTCTCGTGCCAGTCTTGTAGTACCAGTTGTTCAAAATCTTCATTAGTTACAGCCCGGTAGCGTTGCCGCAAATCCACAATAGTTTGCTGCACTGCTGTCTCCAAATCCCCTTCCAGCTGCCACTTAGAACCATTCAGCAGCTTCAGAAACATTTTTGTGTTTTCATCTGGGATCTGATTAGTCCGGTAAATCACCATCTCCGTCAACCAAGCCAACATCTCGATCAAGATGATGCCAGGGTCAGTAGGATTGTGGTCAGTCCAATCAGGATACTCTTTCGGTATTAGAGCAACAGCCTCTTCCAAGAGGTCAGCATACGTACGGTCATCTAGGTTAGGTAGTGGTAGGGGCATTATGTTGAAGGTTGAAGGTTGGTGGGTTGAAGGTTGGTGGGTTGAAGGTTGAAGGTTGGTGGGTTGAAGGTTGAAGGTTGGTGGGTTGAAGGTTTAAAGTTGGTTGGTTGTTCGCGTAGCGTGGCCAAAGGCCAAGGTTCCCTGTTCCCTGTTCCCGATTCCCGATTCCCGATTCCCGATTCCCGATTCCCGATTCCCGATTCCCGATTCCCTGTTCCCTGTTCCCTGTTCCCTCAAAAATCTAAACTAATCTGATGTTCACCGGAATAAATCAGAAATCGGTTCCTTTGTTCCTCAGGTATTTCGCCTAGGTGAATGGAGAGATAGTTAACATAATTCACACCTGGAACGGATTCGATTAACCGATACAGGTCTGATTTATGGGGCTGACGACCAAAAGGCCAGCCTTGACCTTCTACTCCACCAGTCAGGGGATGTAAAAAGTGGTTCAGAGCATCGTTGATCCCAATTACAACTGCTTCAGCAAGGTGTAAGGAGAGGGGTACAACCTCTGCTGTGACTGTAACTTCTACCCAATAGGGTCCCGTAACTCGCAGGTCTACGGTGGGGGCACAGCGAGCCAAGATGTATTCCTCTACTAAGTCCAGCAAACCAATACTGGGAGTAGGTTGCCGTGCTGAAGAATCCGGTAGAATAATCAGTTCCACTTGACCGACATCGTCTCTGTCTAGATAAGGGCTATTGTCAGCATGGTCACTTGTGGTCTTGGGCGGTAGGTTGAAATTTCCTGTCAGAGAACCATCAGGGTACTCGATGGTGACATCACCGCTAACGTTAACATCGCCCAAGTTGACCATAGTCACGTACCATTCGGTTCCAAGACTGAATTGGCTGGGTGTGACTGGGTAACTCAATTCGCGATCGCTAGATTCGTTAGAGGTAAAGATTTTTTCCTCATAGGCAATGGTCTGTCCTGGACCATTAATCTTGACCTGTAGCTGATAGGTGGTTGGGGGATCATTACCCTGGGACCATAAACTGACCATGATCGTCCCTGATTGCTCCAACGGCAGGTAGTAGTTTGGCAACCACTGTAAGTCTTTTGGGTTAAATTTGGGAGTAATTGCCCATGCCCTCGCTACATCGGTAGATGCTTGGTAGACCAAATCCTCAATGTCTTCGGCAGTTACAGCTTTGTACCGATGGCGCAATGTCTTCGGCCCTTGTTCTTTCACCCACTCTAGAGACTCCTGATTGGATCCACCACTAGCAGCTTCTAGGTTAGTGACACTATCTACATAAGGCACTGTGGTCTTGAGTTCGGTGATAGTCTCAGCTGGTTTGTTACCCTGTTTACCACCACCTGTGCGGTAGTAAACCATACGGATATTGTTGCTACCTAGGGCAGGTATCCTTCCCTGTTGATTGTTGCCAAAGCTTACTTCTCCGGTCAGGTGATTGAGAACATAGTGACGGTCTTCCGCTTCGGAACCATAGAAATCTGATACTTCTTGCCAAACTACCCACACCTCCTCTTGTAGATCCGTTTCTTCCTCTTCCCGGACTTCCAGCTGTTGACCTTCTAATACAGGAAATTGGAGGGTGGAGAAGGTCTGATCGGGATTCCCATTACTCGAACCGAGGATTTCATTCTCAATGCTGGTTGCCTGGGTTGCCCAAGTTGTATTCAGCAGCAACTGCCGTAGTCGGGGTGGCACTCTAAAATCACCCCCTTGCCAGCGAATTCGCAGCCAATATAAGTCCTTACCAAATTCTGATTGCTTTGTCAAGTCAGTTGGTCCAATAAACCGGACTAAACCCGGTTGACTCATGGCAGCGGTTTCATCGGCTTCCACGCCTAAACGCACCCAACGGTCAAGGCTGGAATATTCTGCTGCTATCACTGCTGGCTGAGTTATGGTAGGACTTGTGGCCAATTCCCCTGGTGCTGGGGGTTCTACCTGGGCATAGATTGTGGTGGAGCGGTTGGCGAAGGGGGCATCAAAGCCTAGGTAAAGGGTCGGTCTATCGTCTTGAGTGGGAGTAAAAGCCTCAAAAGGGGAGCCATCCTGGTTAGCTTGAGTGGTGCAATCTACATAAGTGAAATCATTGTAGGTCAAGCAAGCTGACAGAGGGGAATCCCCTGAGTTGTAGCTATAGCTTAGCTTCAGGGATTTTACCACTGGTGGACCTAACGCTGAGGCTGGTAGGAGTACCACACTCGTTTCCACTGGATGAGATTGAGTGAGGTTGCTCGTCAGGGTGAGGGTATTCTCGTTGAAATTGATACTAGCAATCTCCAGGTCTTCCTGCTTGTTAGTACCTGGATCAATCCGAATGCGATCGCTAGGCAAAAAACCTCTGACACTATCTACCTTGATGGTGTTGATACCACTGCTAACCTCTTGTTCAAAAAGTTCGACCGTTGCTCCACTAGCATGGTCGGAATAGATAGTATTGGTCAGAGTTAGGGTATTAGAGCTAATACTACTAATTTCCGCATATTCCGGTTGACTAGTTTCTGCCCCAATCACAATAGAGTCATTAGATTGAAAGTTACTAGCGCTACTGACCCGTAGCGTATTGTCTCCACTGCTAACAGCTTGAGTGAGTGTAGTACTAGCGGCACGAGATGGCTGGAGTGTGGTACTGGTTTCTTCTGCGGTAGCTTCCTCAGTGCCATAATTACCCGTGATAATCCGAGCACGAAGCCAATAATTACTTTCCCCATTCACTGGCTGCAGTTCCATCTGGTCAGGGAGGGTGAAAGTAAATGCACCGCCAATAGTGAAGTTGGCAGCAGACAGACCAGAACTATTATGTTTAACTACCTGCCAAGTACTACCATTCCAAGCTTCCCAGCGGACTTCCACACCCCCAGTGTTATTAACCGGTGGAGCATCACTACTTAAAACCAAATTAACGGTAACTTCGGCTCCAGGTTTAGAGAAAACTTCCTGACTAGCGAGATAAAAGGTATCGTTGAAACCAGGTTCCTCACCAAAGGGGTAAAAATCTTTGCTCAGATCCAGTTCATCGGTATCGAAAAAGCACAACTCTGGTACTATATCACTGCCATGAATCTCCACACTGGCACTAATGTGATTGATCTGTGGCAATAACTGAGGTGGAGGTAAGGGAGTATTGGTAAGCTGAGCTTTAAGCCAGGCAGCATTGATCCCATTAATGCTATCCTGACTGGGGACTGGCAGATTCTCAATGGACACCTGCCACTGACTGTTACCTGAGTTAGTCAAGCTTGGGAAGGACTTGCTAATTTGGTTCTGGTCGTCAATGTCTAGACGCGCCAAACGGATATGAGTATTCGCTGGTTTGCTAGTATCGGTCTCAGCAATTAGTTCCAGGACTGGTTCTGATTCACTGTAGGAAATTACTACTAGCCTAGTTTGATTGGTGTTGCTGCTCAGGTCAACAGACTGTTTTTGAGCGAGATTAATCTCTCGACCTTGGTAATCTATCGCTTTTCCCGGTTGGACGATAACTTCACCAGATCCAATTTCAACCTCTAAGCCCTCAATAATTCCTAGTATTGGTTTCCAGACCTCCCCATTCCAGTAAGACCAAGTGATTGGTACTGCTGCTAACCCAACTGCATTAGGAGAGTCAATCGTTAGGGTGAGAGTTTTCGATTCAGGTAAGGTGAGCAGGTCGTCACAAGCCACATAGAGAGAATGTTCAATGGGCTGATCCCCTGCAAAGGTTAGAAAAGCGGTATCTTCTTGACCCGTCCCTGGCTTAGTGCGATCGCTATAGCGGTCTTGTTCCGGTTCCCGCACAAACACCCCTTGCAGTTGCACATTGGTCAAGACTAAATCACCCTCGGTCTCGAAAATGACCTCTTCTTCCTCTCCTTCTGTGGGCGGTGCTGCCACCTCCGTCTGAGCCGGAACTAAGGCTTCTGTGCTACCAGTTGCCAAATAAAAGGTCAAGGGTACTCGGGCTGGTCTAGGTGGTCCAATGCTAGTGCCAATCAAATCCAGAAAGGCGAGGAAGTTTTTATCCGGGACTTGATTAAGGCGATCGCCGACAATCCTTGCGAGATGACCAAAAATACGAATTAGTGACCGACCAGCATCCGGCTTGTCATCTGCCAAAGGACGCCAGTCTGTGAACGCCTTAGCGCACGCTTCCGTATAGGCAACGATGTCTTTATAGCTACGTTGATCAATCTTTGGAGCTTGCATAAGAAATTAGGGAGTAGGGAGATGGGGAGATGGGGAGATGGGGAGATGGGAGTAGGGAATCGGGAATCGCACTTGTAGAATGGGCATCTTGCCCGTCCCTTGATCTTTTTGCGCGGGCAGGATGCCCGCTCTACTCCGATTAATCTGGTTGCGTTCGCGTTCGCGCAGCGTCGGCTCTGCCGAAAGCGGTTCCAAAGGAACATCGCGTTTTGTGGCACTGCCCACCTTACGATTACCCCACACCCCACACCCCACACC
>WTKN01000318.1:9171-25950 GCA_011524395.1 Moorena sp. SS36440bin_2 | reverse complement strand
TCTGATACTGATTGGGAGGTGCGACTTATAGCAATTGAACAGTTAGCTCAAGGTTACAAAGACCACCGAGATACCTTAGCCCTACTTCAACAATCGGCTCGCTCTGATACTGATTGGGAGGTGCGACTTATAGCAATTGAACAGTTAGCTCAAGGTTGGCACGATCGCATCGCGGAAGCTGAGGCCGTAGGCCACGCTTTGCGAACGCTTCATCCCGTAGCGTGGCCTACGGCCAATCAGTCTTGGTTATTGAAATTTTTATGCGATCGCACTCTCCATGACCCCTATGGTGGTAATGAGCAAGATCAGAAACTTGGGTTTATCTCTAGAATAGAATGCAATCCTCGACAAGTAGCCCTTAATGCCATCCTCAAATACTATCCTAACCACCCAGATACCTTAGCCCTACTTCAACAATCGGCTCGATCTGATCCTGATTCGTTGGTGCGACGTACAGCAATTGAACAGTTAGCTGAAGCTGGGCAAGACCAGCCTTGGTTATTTGAATTTTTATGTGATCGCATTCTCCATGACCCCTTTGAGCGTAAGGAAATCTGGATACACAATCCTCGACAAACAGCCCTTGAGGCCATCCTCAAATATTATCCTAACCATTCCCAAACCCAATCCTTATTGCTCGATAGAGCAGAGCATGACCCCGATCATAAACTGCGGAAGTTTGCTGAGCAGCAATTAGAATGGTGAATTAAGAATTAAGAATTTTTAATGAAGCGCTTCCCTAACTAAAATCACAGTACTATCAACACCCCGTGCGATCGCTTCCGGAATATTGCCATGGATCGCCTGCTCCAATAATCCCTCTCGACTAGCTCCGATCACGACTACATCATACTTGTGAGCCTTGGCTAAACGAATTAAAGCATCAGAAACAGAATAGGAACGGATTGGAATTGATGCCACATCACAAATACCTTTGAGTTGCTGTTTGAGGAAATAGGTAGCTTTTTCCAAGCTAGTCATTACAGGTTCCCCAGCTTGAGGGTTAAAAACCTGAGTTACTACGATTTGCTCTGCTTTAGCCAGGGTTGCTAGTATCGGAATTAATTGTAGGGCACGGCTAGAATTCGGTCCACCAGCAATGGGGATTAACCAACGCTTCCAGGTCTTAGCTAGTGAACCGTACTTAGCAGATTTAACATCTTGTACTACTTCCTTGCCTTGGGGTAATTTCAGCAAAACTAAATCACAGGGAGCTTGTCGAATCAAGGTATCGATAATATTACCAAAAATCTGATTAGGACTATTAGATGGTGCTCCTTTCCATCCCATCAAAATCAGATTAATATGTCGTTGTTTAATAGTTTCTAGAATTGCTTGAGCGGTATCGTGGGATATGCGGATTTGGGTGTGAACTGGCATTTCCCACCGTCGCCCTAGCCTTTCTGCTTGCCTTAGCAATCTGCGACTTTTAGTAGTATCAACTGCTGTCTGAGCAGGACTAGTGCTGCGGGAGATAGGTATCACCTGCAAACACTCAAGTTCATAGTCGCGATCGCGGCCAATAGCAGTAGCTATTTCTAACAATACTGGTGCTGATTGGGGATTAGCTAAGGGAACCAACATCCTTCCACTACCGGTAGCTGGAGCGCGAGTATAATAGACGCCATAGGAGGGATCAGGACTTGGTCCTAGCTGCTCTTTTTCCCCACTAAGTTGGTTAGCTTCAGCACGAATAATATCACTAAAGGTAATGATTCCGACTAACTTTCTGCTTTCTAGAACAGGTAAGCGATTGAGTTGATAACGATTAAGAATGTAGAGAACGTGGCTTAAGGTGTCATTGTGTCTAACTGTTATCGGTTGTAGAGTCATCACCTCTTTTATATGGATATTCCCTGGCAGTCGGTCTCGGTTCTTGGCAATATCTTCCTGAGTAATGATCCCGACCAATTTACCCTGTTCAACTACTGGAAAGCCCCGATGACTAGAGTTACTAAAGGTCTGAATGGCTTGATCTAAAGTCATCTGACTCCCTAGGGTTTCTACCCGGCGCTGCATGATGTCAGATGCTTTCAAACCAACTAAGGTACTTTTATCCACCTTTACTTGAGGCAAGCTGTAGCCTTTCCTCTCCAACAAACGTTGATAGAGAGACCCTTTGGCTAATTGATCGGCAACTAGGTAGGAAACCACACAGGTGATCATTAACGGTAGGACTAGATTAAAGTCCGTTGTCATCTCAAACACGATCACAATGGCTGTGATCGGTACCTTGGAAACGGCACTAAAAAATGCTCCCATCCCTGCCAAGGCGTAGGTAATCGGATAACCTAATCCGAGCAGGTGATACTCACCGATGCCAACTAAATAGCCTAATGCGGAACCCAATACTAGGGAGGGATGAAACAACCCCCCTGGTGCTCCAGAACCATAAGCAATTATGGTCAGTAAGAAGTAGACCACAAAAGCAAGACAGGTAAATTTCCAGCCGACATTACCACTGAGTAACAACTCCCGCAAACCACTGTTGTTATGGAACTGCTTCGGTAGCAGTGCTACAATACACCCACTAAGCATCCCAGCTATACCAATCCGCAATGGTAAGCTGAGCTTAAGGCGGTCGTAAAAATTCAGACTGGCCAGAATTCCCTGATTAAACAAAGCTGCTAGTAATCCAGCCAACACTCCTAACAATAAATAGAAGGGAATCTCACGAGCGTCAAAGGTGCTGGAAAAGTTGGTTAGTTCCCGATTAAGGTCTAGGGTACCTCCACCCAATAGCCGGGAAACCACGGCACCAATAAAGGATGCTAGAATAGCACTACCGAGGGTTATATTAGATAAATCGGGTAACAGTTCCTCAAAGATAAAGGCTACACTAGCCAGGGGAGCATTAAACCCAGCGGCTAATCCCGCCCCAGCCCCAGCAGCAATCATTTGACGTCGGTGATCAGGAGAGGTGGGTACCCAGCGAGTCAATTGAGCTGCCAAAGCTGACCCAATATGAACGGTTGGGCCTTGCCGTCCCATGGTCATTCCCGCCGCCAGAGATAGGATCGTAGTGATCAACTTGACCGCAGCCACCCGTAAATTCATCGCGATGGGAAACCGGGCAAGGGCACCTTTGATCTGAGGTACACCACTGCCGGTCGCCTCTGGTGCTATAAACTCAATCAGGAATCCGCACAATAATCCTAAGCAGAGTCCAAAAGCGGGTAGGGCAAAGCTAGGGGGTAGGATCGCAGATGCTTGAAGCCGCCAACTCCCTAACCAGCCAATACTGTATTTGAGTAATACTGCTGAAAGTCCTGAGACCAATCCAATCAGACAGGCTTCGGCAAGGGCAAGACTTCTTTTGGGGATCAGCCATTGGGTAATGGGATTGATCATTGATTGATCATGAGTTAATTTCCATTAGTGATTATTCCTAGGTACTTTGTCGATACCAGGATAATTTCTGTAGTTACAACTGACGGACTAATGACTAGAGGTTACCGATAGTCCTTCCACAATGAGAGAAGGTGTGTAGATGCTATCCTGCCAGTCAGCATCATCACCAAGTAGCACTAATTGCTTAAGGGTGTTGTAGACATTCCCAGCTACCATGGTGTCTTTGACTCGACCAATAATTTTTCCTTGTTGCACCCGATAGCCTAACTCAACATTGACGGAAAAGTCACCAGAGATGCCAGCACTACCCCCAAGAATCTGGTCTATGACTAATCCTTCGTCTAATTGCCCAATTAAGTCATTGAGTGACCCTTGGCCTGGTTTAATCAGTAAGTTGACTAGATCAGGGGTTGGGTAGCTGCCTAGGCTAGGGCGAAATCCATTGCCTGTTGTGCCAGTTCCGAGTAGGCGACCGGTAGTGCGATCGCAAAAAAACTGTTGCAATTGCCCTTCACTGATAAATACGAGGGATTGGGTCGGGGTGCCTTCATCATCAAAGGGGCAAGTGTAGGGAAATTCAGGATTGGGTTGTTGAAACAGGGTCAGATTTGTTGAGGTAACCACCTGACCTAGACTATCACTCCAGGGGGTGGCTTTTTCAAGTACCCGTTTTCCATTTAAGGCTGCTTCCACAGTGCCCCATAGCAAATCCGCTGCTTTAGAGGTCAACAAAATTGGCACACGACCACTGGGAGTAGAGACATTTTCCGTTGCCCAGTTGAGGCGTTGTAAGATTTGGTCTAGGACTTTATTAGTGTTTAGGCTTTCTTTAGGCTCAGATGGGCTTAATCGAATTTCTGTACTATCACCAACACTTAAAAAGTCTTCACCCCTAACCCATTCAACCCCAAGGAAATAACTGAGACTAGTGTCAGTGTAAGAGCAATGTAATCCTTCGGAGTTAATTAGGCTAGTGGTTTCTGACTCCCATTCCGACTCAGCGCTACACAATACTTCTGGGTAGGCATCGCGAATTAATGCGATCGCATCCGAGCCCATTGCTACTAGTTCTTCTATCGGTATAGTTTCTGGTGAGTCGGAATAGTTAGCGCTAGGGCCATCAGCCAGTTCTATAGATTCCGGTTCATTGAGTCCAGTCATGGCCATTGCCCGGTCTACTAAATCTTGGGCTGCCACTGCTCCATAGCCCACTGCTAGTCCCGGACGTCCGTCTCGCCATAACCGTAGCGCTGTGCCTTCCGATTGACTACTTTCGATTTGTTTGAGCCGATTCGCTTCAAAAAACACAGGACGAGAAAGGGTCCGCGACTGATAAACCTCTGCACTAGTCGCTCCTGATTTAGCTGCTAAGTCTAACAGTTGTTCAGCTTGCAGCTCTTGGGGTGTTTCAGCACTCATATTGCAAAGGGAGTAGGGAGTAGGGAATCGGGAGTCGGGAGTCGGGAATCGGGAGTCGGGAGTAGGTAATAAAAATTACTCACAATTTATTTTTACCTTCTGCCTGTTGCCTGTTGCCTGTTGCCTGTTGCCTGTTGCCTTATGTTATAACTCCCGGCATAGCCAAAATCCAGCAAACCGTTCTGAGGTTGGACTCGATTGTACGGCCAGAAAATGGACGAAATTAGCTTTCTGCTTTGCTTCTTCAAAGCTTTTTGCCTCTGCCAGAATTTGGGATTTGGTCAGGTTAGCAAGAATCCAGCTATCATTGGCACCAGTTTCTAGTAACAACTTTGGCGTATCTTCGGTATTGTCAAGTCTCACAAAGGATAGCTCCAAACCTGACATCCATGCGGCTAGGGGTTTGGCTCGTTGGGAAAATATAATCACACCGGGAATGGGCGTTTCTGGGGCAATGTCCATGATCGAGACCGGGAAGGCTTCACCAAAGTCAATCTCCCAGTCGTTCATTTCCTCAAAAGCAGCAGCTTGTAAACTTACAACTGCCCACTTTTGTCCCTGCAAAGCATCGGGTAATGGTTTAGGGATGGGGGATTGATAACGGACAAATGAGGAAGCAGCGGCGGCGGGGTCATAGCCTGGTTGATTGGGATAAAAGTCCTCTATCCTTTGTTTTAACCATCGCTCCAAAGCATAGGTGCGACGGCTGGCTTGAGCTGGAATATTCAGCTCATTACAGGCTTTGGTAATCATATTGTTCATCTGACGCCGAAAGAAGCGAATCTTGGTTGGTGGCTGTTGAGCTTTTGCGATCGCATCTGTCAAAGCCTGCCCCAACCAAATTGAATTCACCTGCTGGTTGGGACACCAACTAGCGTATTGAAACAGTGTCTCAGGTGAGAGGTTGATCTCCAAAGGACTCTCGCAAATTAAGACTTCCCAAAGTTTCTTCTGATTTTCGTCCAAAATTGGGCGGGAGTAAAAATCGAGTTCCCAAATTGTTTCCATGCCACCATTAAGATAATCTCACCCATATTTATGATACGGCTCTAAGAGCGCAATTCGTCAGGTATCAGCTATCAGCTATCAGTTTATGCCCATAGCCCACGGTACTTGAATAGCTTGCTTATGCGCTATGGGTTAGGTCACAGGCTAGAAGCCTGTGCCACGATACTTGAGGTGCCAAAGGTCAACGGCTGACCACTGACCACTGACCACTGACTGCTGACTGCTTAGATGTGATTAATTCGATTTAACTATATATAATTAAAGCTATTCACAATTGTGAAACTCAACAAAAAACTATGAGTAGCGATCGCACAGACGTATTAGCCGTTAACACAGCGTTTTATCGAGCTTTTGAGAAAAAAGACATTGAAGCCATGAGTAAGGTCTGGTCTCAAGGCACTGGTAGTCTTTGTATTCACCCCGGACGTGATGTAATCAAAGGTTGGCAGGAGATTAGCTCATCTTGGGAAGCGATATTCAAGAATACCCAATACCTGGAAATTGAACCAGAGATTATTGCTACTGAAGTCAGGGAAACTCTTGCCTACGTTGTTGTGCTAGAAAAAGTGTTGCAAGTTAGCAAGGGTAGAAGGATTGAAGCAGAATCGATAGCAACCAATATGTTTGAGCTTATGGCTGGCTCTTGGTATTTGGTGCATCATCACGGCAGTCCACTGATGGGCTAACGTCAAACAAAGTGTCGTTCGATCAGGGTGGGAATTTGCTGGGGAGCCACTTCGCTGTAGCGAGCTTTGTCTGGCATCATCACCAGGTTAGGGCCATGTTTGCACTGTTTGAGGCAGCCAGTTTCTTTAATTTTGACTTGGTCTTCTAAACCATGGTCCTTTAAACTCGATGCGATCGCATTACACACCGCTTTACCCCCCCGTTTCCGACAACTAGATTTCTGACAAACTAAAATACTCGCTTTGCGGCTGGGAGTTTTGGTTCCCAAAACAGTTGTTGGCTCCTGGTGGGGGTGAGCAGCAAGGCTCACCTCATAGGCTTTCAGTATAAGTTTCCCAGTTTTGCGCTTTAGTTTGCTGGTGCCACTCACCTCAATCCACGCCCCAGGGATAATCGCTGGATCCAAGCTCTTTCTCAGAGGTTTAGATAACTTAATCCAATATTCGACATCTGAAACAGTAATTCTTAAATACTTGATTTTATAGCCATCCTTAATGACAAAGTCTAATAACTGTCCTACTACACTGAACTCTGAGACTGGCTCTTTCAACTTAGACATAGTTATTTACCTCTAGGAAAACTGTTTTTCTTTAATCAACCTTAAAAATTGCCATCTTTGTGGACTAAATCTTTATAATTTGCTGGGTTTAAGCCGATTTAACCAAGACAAATCCCGTTCACGGAGTCGTGACTAATCAAAAATCTATCTCAACTAATCTATCACAAATAATAGTCAATAGAGGTTCTGAAAAAGTTAAAAATTGTGTTATTAGGGAGATTCGGGAGTCTAGATTAAATAAGATGATGTGTGTTAGCCTACGGAAAAGCTTGGCAATAAGCCACACTTAATGAAAACAAGAGGTGAACACTATTATGTCTACAACTCAGGGTCTACTACGCTCCTTTGGTGACATTGCTGACAATCCAATTTTGCTGGGAAAAAACGTTACCACCCCAGTTTGTGAAGGATTAAACATAGCTTTAGCTAGCTTCCAAGGGTTGTACTTGCAATATCAAAAGCACCACTTTGTTGTGGAAGGAGCTGAGTTTTACTCCTTGCATAAGTTCTTTGAAGAAAGCTACGACGATGCTCTTGAGCATGTCCATGACTTAGGAGAGCGTTTGAATGGACTAGGAGGAATTCCAGCTACTAGTTTTGCCAAATTAGCTGAATTGTGCTGTTTCACTCCTGAATCTGATGGAGTTTACAACTCTCGCCAGATGGTAGAGCATGACTTAGCAGCTGAGCAGTCAATCATTCAGTTAGTACGCAGTCAAGCCGCTCAAACAGAAAGCCTGGGCGATCGAGCCACCCGCTATCTCTATGAGAAAATCTTGCTCAAGACTGAAGAGCGAGCTTATCATTTGAGTCATTTCCTGGCTCCGGACAGCCTAGTAATGGGATTTATTGGCAATGCAGCCAACTAAATCTACATAAACTGAGATCTTGCACCATTGTCATGAATCGTAGGGTGGGCAGTGCTTACCAACTTAACCTACTTAAACCTAGCTTCCCTACTCGCTATTCCATCAACAGAAAAAAGTTGAGGGTTGACCGTCAACCTTCAACTTTTTTCTGCAAACAAATTCAAAACGGAGAGGGGGAGATTCGAACTCCCGGAGCCTTTCGGCTCGCTCGATTTCAAGTCGAGTGCAATCGACCACTCTGCCACCTCTCCGGGCAAATCTATATTAACAATCCCTGGGCTCGGATGGCGACTATTTCTAGCAAGTTATAAAACAAAGTTTTATAACTAAGTTTTATACCACCAAAGCTTCACAAGACTGGTAAAGAAATTCTTCAGATACCACCGAGTAATCCTTACCTACCCAGACCAGGGAGACTTTATCCACTATACCGCCTTTAAGAGACACTATCGAAAAATTCCGCAATCGGTCTGTATCGGTTTCGATAATTCGAGGCACACTGGCTGCATTTAAGTATACAGTCCCTTCGCTACTAGTAACAATCCTGGTTCGTAGTCGGTCTTTGGTGTGCTTTAGGATGTGGTGCATATGACCAAAGGTGACTAAGGGAATGTTTTTACCCAAGGAATAGGTTTTTGCGATCGCATCTTCCAAATCCGGGTCACCATGATCACCACCAGCAGGATACCAGTCTTTCCCACAGGGAGCTTCTGCTTGCTCACCTAGTCCCGTCGGACCATTATGACCGATCAAGATTACCGTTTCGTAAGCCGCACTACGCACTGCTGCTACAATGCGCTCCACTGATTCAGAAAAGCTATTAATCCCATACTGTTTCCTGTAAAACTTCTTATTGCGCCAACTCTGGCCGCCCCAACTGTAAGGGCGAGCACCAACTACAGAGAGATTTAAATCTGGGAAGTCAAGGTAACCATAACCCACATGGGTTGACCCCAGTAGATCCAACTGTTGCTGTACCCTATCTTCTACTTCATGGTCATAAGGACACTTTTTCCTTCCCCATTCCGAAGCAGTATACCAAGCATCATGGTTTCCCATAATCACCGCCTTGGGTAGGTCAATAGCAGCTATCATCTGGACTATATCCACCGCCTCATTGCCGAAATCTCCGACAAATAAGACCAGATCCACACCCAACTGCTCAAGAGCTATAGCATCTTCCGCTTCCCACAGTTGATGAATGTCTCCAACAACAGCAATTTGGATTGATTGTTTTTGATGAATGGTCATGCCTATCTTACTATCGCCCCTTCTCCAGCATAAAGGCAAAAACGCCAACAGTAATATGAAATCGAAAAAAGAATACTATATATCACCCCATTATCCCATCACCTGATTATCCCATCATCCCTTTGCACAGAGGTTGTTTCTGACCATCCGGATCGAGCAGCTGATAGCTGAAGAATACATTAAGTGTGACTTTTCTTGAGGAGTCTCTAAGGGAATAGTATCTAGTCTGATCGGGCAGATAGAGAAAATAGCTGCGTAATGGGAGATCAGATGTTCCAATCTTAGCCACCTTCAGCCTATTCCTCTCCTTGCGATAGAAGCACCATCAACACTTTTACAGCAAACACAACGTAAGCGGTTAGTAAAAAGCGTATGTCTAGATTAGCGTTTAGCCCAGGAGCAGGACCAGAACAGTTAATCAATGGACGTTATCAAGTTATTGAAATCCTTAACCGTTTGAGCTGGGGTCAAACTTGTATTGCGCTAGACACTTACCGACCCGGAAATCCCGAATGTATTGTTAGAGAATTCCGTCCTGTTACTGATGATACTGACTCCTGGCAAGCTGCACAAGATATATTTCATCGTGAAACTAAAATTTTGGAGATTATCTGTCAGCATGACCAAGTTGCCACAATTTTAGATTGCCTAGAAATTGACCATAGCTTCTACATAGTTCAAGATTTTATCCCTGGACGACCCCTGAGTCAGGAACTCAATCAACCTTGGAGTGAAAGCAGAGTAATCAATCTGCTACAAGAGGTTTTAGAGATTTTGGCATTTGTCCATGGCCAAGGGGTGATTCATGGTGATATCAAGCCAGACAATCTGATCAGACGATCAGACGATAGGAAATTAGTTTTAACTGACTTTAGCGGTATTAAGCAAGTGCGGACACCATTAGTTGGTGTTCAATTTAGTGCCATAGCTGCTTTGGGCGCATTCGGGTATATACCAACAGAGCAAGTTCTCGGTAAACCTCGTCCCTGTAGTGACCTATATGCTGTAGGCATGATTGCCATTGAGGCACTCACAGGATTCAAACCCTTACACCTAGAAGAAGACCCATTAACCGGAGAAGCCCTTTGGCAGGACTACGCCACAGTCACTAAAGATTTCGCTGCCATTATTCAGCAGATGGTGCGCTATTACTTCAAAGACCGTTACCAGTCTGCTGATCAGGTTTTGGAGGCACTCCATTCCTTAACTAGTTCTAAATCATCTATAAACTTATCAATGTCTTCAGCACCACCAACATCCCCAAACCCCTACAAACAAAAAACTGACGATACTCTGGGTGAGCCAATTGGAGTAGAGACTCTTCCAACAGAGGAAACAGAGGAAACAACTGAGGATACTCTGGGTGAGCCAATTGAACCAGAGACTCTTCCAACAGAAGAAACAGAGGAAACAGAGGAAACAGAGGAAACAGAGGAAATTTATTATCCCTCTATGCCTACTATTCCTACCAGAAAGTCTAGTGGACTTAATCTCACCGCCATGGGAGTTTCCACATCTGTAGCCTTATTAGTAGTAGCTGGAGGCTACTTGTTCTCATGGGGTGGCAACCAGGCAGAAGCTAAGCTAGCACAAGCTGAGCAAAAGTACCAGGAAGGGGATTTAGACGCAGCACTGAAGCTGGTAAAATCTATTCCCGCAGATAGTGAAAACTATCAAGATGCTCAAAATGCGATCGCTCAGTGGAAAACGGATTGGCAAGATGCCAAAGCCCTATTTCCCCAGATCAAAACTGCCTTTGAGCAACAGAAATGGGTAGAGGTAGTTGAGCAAGCTAGTCAGATTCCTAATATTGTCTTCTGGCAACAGCAAATAAGACCTATGGTCAGCCAAGCTCAAGCTAATCTTGAGAAGGAAGCTTACCAGTTACTACAGCAGGCTTACAACCAGGCTATCGAGAGAGACTTTACTGGCGCACTCAACACATTTAAACAAATTCCAAAGGGAACAAAAGCCTACGCTACAATTCAACAAAAAATTCCGGAGTACACTCAAAAGCGAAATATCAGAGCGAACTACCTTCTTCAGCAGGCTTACAATCGAGCTGCTCAGAAAGACTTTACCAATGCATTGGTATATTTGAAAAAAATTCCTAAAGATACCGATGCCTATCCTAAGGCTCAGGAAAAAATTGTTGACTATACCGCTAAGCAAGAAATTAGAGCTAAGTATCTTTCAAAGATGGCTTATAATCAAGCTGTTTTAAAAAACTACACTAAGGCTTTGGATTATTTGAAACAGATTCCTGAAGGTACCTCCACCTATGACAGAGCTCAAGCCACAATTCAGCAATATACTCGATACTAGAAGCACCTTTTAATAAATCAAATAGGTTAATTAAATATGTAAGGTACACACTCTTCAAATTATATTGGACTTCTAAACCATGAATAGGTAATATAAAACAAATCTGTGTACCTCATTAAAATTAAAACCCTTATAGTTAAATCTTTAACCTATATTAATCATCATAAATCCGTGCCTCTAGTGCGCTGGGATTATCTTCGCAGTAAAGCTCAAAATTGCTTTTTGGCTTCTCGACGAAATCACTCTTTTTAAGGATATCGCTGATGGAAATAATACCCAGTAATTTGCCCTTTACGACTGGAGCTCTACGGGTACGGGTATTGGCAAACAATCGCGCTACATATTCCACACCCAACTCAGGATTCACCACAATACAGGGTTTAGTCATAATCTCATAGACACGAATTTCCTTAGGGTCTTTACCGTAGGCTGCTACTTTGTATATTATGTCTGTCTCAGTGACAATCCCGTAGGGGTCATTATCATTGCGGCGTTCCACAATCAGAGCACGCAGTCCCTTATCCTTCATTAGGTCTACAGCTTCAGCAACTGTCGCTAAGCCACTAATGCTGACTACGTCTTTGGTCATAATCTCTTCAGCTTTCATCATAATTCCTATCTCCGTGAAAATGTGAAAATATTTCCAGGACTTACGCAGTAACTCTATCTTTATGGTGCGTTAATAACACGTCCTACTACTTAGATATTTTCTAGATATTTTATATTTTTTTGTACCCAGTTTTGCCTAATTTATGACTCTTTCTAACAACTCAACAAACAATTGTCAGGTAGTGAGGTGAATCAACAATACAGATATAAATCTCATCCCCATGCCTTTCTATCGAAGGATAGCTGGTAAAGGTAGTTAGTCAGCGAGAGTAGATATTGTTTAGCCTATCTTTTTTAGCTTACAGTAGTTAATTGATATTTCCTACTAGCCACTAACCTGGGATGGCGATTCATCCCTACTTCTATAGGAGCAAGACTTTCTCTGTTCACTACTTCAGTAAATTTGCCCGAACTAGCCATAACTTGTCTACCTGGTGCGTAAGCTTCAATAACATTACCGCTCACAGAACACATCACCATTAAATAGTCACAAACTGGGCATTCAGTTTTGGTGACCTGGTCTCCAGCACAAGCATAATGTGATGCTTGAGAACCGATTAAGTAGTGACGTTGAGCCATATTACCACAGTTGGGACATCGGACTGATTGAGTTGTCTGCATTGCCGATTCTCCTCATTTACAGGTCATTGCTTAAAGGAAATAAGTCAGAATTAAACTCAAAATTGATAAATTTTGTTTTTGCAAACTTTAGGGTTTTGTAATAACCCTAAAGTTGCTGGTCAAGAGCAGCAGTAAATTTTTCATATTTAGCAACTCCTACAATAGTTTCTACCACTTCACCGCCCTTAAAAATCAGCACAGCAGGAATACTACGGATACTGTATTTTTTTGCAGTTTCTTTGTTAGCGTCGATATCGATCTTTACTACCTGAGCGCGATCTTTGTAGTCTTCAGCAAGTTGTTCCATTAAAGGAGCAATTTTACGACATGGACCACACCAAGGGGCTGTAAAATCAACGACGACTGGCCCTTCATAGGTTAAAACCGAATCAAATTCGCTGTCTTGGATGTAAGCTACTGTACTCATGATATATTCCTTAAATTTTTGAAAACTACCACAAACTTATAGTCAACGATCAACGGTCAATGATCAACATAGTTACCTTTTTTATCTTCCCTTAAAGAGAGGGGCGGTTAATCGGTTTGAATAGCTGTAATAACTAGGGTGGCTAAGGCTATAGTTTGGTTTATCATGGTTGTATGAAGTTGCTTGATGCATTAAATTATGGCTGCTGAGGAATTAGAGAAGGATAGCCTGATCGAAAGGCTAAACCAAGGTAGACAAGCGAAGGCAACTATGGGTGGCTATGCAGGTTATGGTTCACCGGCCTTCGGTCAACGTGCCCTAAATGGTGAGTTGGTGGATGATCCCCAAGAACAACATGTAATTGAGTTAATTCGCCGTCACCATAAATCGGGGAAGTCATTACAACAAATCGCTAACTGGCTCAATCAGCATGGCTATACAACCAAGCGTGGTCAGCAGTGGAAACGGATCTCGGTTAAGCGGGTTTTAGACCGGCTATACGGTAGAACCCCTAGGGTGTCTAGTTTGCCTCAAAACCCCAGTCAAGGGAACTAAAAAGACTAAACTCCGAGCTGGTAAAGTAGTTAGAACACCTTAAACAGAAAGTTAGATAAGCCAGGTAACCTGATTGGACATTTCCATCGGACAATCCCATCGGACAATTGCCAAGCTAGGTCAGCAATGCCTAATTATTTGCCCCTAAGCCCAAATGGTTAAAGTCCGAGGCTCCCTGGCAACCTCTGAAAGCCAAAAGTTATGTCATATAAGGGTTGAATATGATTTTGCTGTAACATCTATTTATTATATACCTTTATACAAGTTATGTGTATATTATTTATAGCTTTGCGGGATTTGTCCGTAACATCCCTCTACAAAACCCAGGCTCAGTAAATACACCAGCGCCATAGTGTGTAGCGGTTGGCGGCGGTGGTAGGTCACGGAAGTTCACCCATCAAATCAATTATGCAACTCAACGATCGACTTATCTGCGCCCCAACCCTAGAAGAGGCAATAGATCATCAGCCTTTGATCGTTGCTCCTGACACCCTTCTAATCGACATAATTGCTTTGATGAGTCAGGAGCGAGGCAAAAGTTGTTCATTGCCCAATTTCCACTCACCCTCAGACGAGATCAGGATTAGTGAGCCAAGGTCTAGCTGCGTTTTGGTAATGGACTCAGAGCAGTTGCTGGGAATCTTTACTGAGCGCGATATTGTCCGGCTGACGGCTAATAGTATTAACTTTCAAGAGGTAACAGTAGCTGAGGTCATGGCACAGCCGGTGATCACGTTTCCTCAAACTGCTTGTCGGGATATCTTTGCCGCCTTATTCATATTTCGTCGGTATCGGATTCGTCACTTACCAATTGTGGATGCTCAGGGTCAGCTAGTGGGTGTTGTCTCACCAGAGCGAATTCGCCAGGTATTGCGACCAGCCAATCTGCTCAAGTTACGGCGGGTATCAGAAGTGATGACCCCCCAGGTGGTTAATGCCCTTCCAACTGTCTCAGTATTGAGTTTAGCCCGACTCATGAATAAGCACCGAGTTAGTTGTGTGGTGATTACCTCCGACCATGGAGAGGATAGCTGTATGCCAGTGGGGATTGTTACAGAGCGGGATATTGTCCAATTTCAGTCTCTCAAGCTGAATTTGTCTAAAGTCCAGGCTCAGGATGTGATGAGTACACCTCTATTTCTGCTTAGTCCTGAGGATTCTCTATGGACAGCTCATCAAGAAATGCAAAAGCGTCGTGTGCGGCGATTGGTGGTATCTTGGAATTGGGGTAAAGGAATCGGTATTGTTACCCAAACAACCCTGCTGCGAGTGTTTGACCCAATGGAAATGTATGGCATTGTGGAGACATTGCAGCAAACTGTTGAGCAATTAGACCCAGCCAAAGAATCCGTTAACACATCCCACAAAGTCATTACCCCTGGTGAAGAATCTGGGGAGGTCAAAGAAAATGCGATCGCTTTATCAGGAGATAGGTTTAATCATAAATCAGAGCCACCCAACACAGACCAAAACACAGACCAAAACAGAAAACTGACAGTGATTCTGTCAAAACCGATAGAGGGTCAAGGATTAGATCATTCCCAACAGTGTGAGGATTTCAACTATCCCAAAAGTAACTTGAGCACCAGTCAAGATTATCAACTGTGTATCCTGCTCAAAACTATTCAAGCTATTCTAGAAAACCTAGCTAGCAACTCTAACCTATCATCAGAATTACATCAAAGCCAGCTTAAGTCAGCTTTAGATAATCTTGATCAAATGCGAGAGCTAATACAGAAATCCCAAAACAAGTCTTGTCAGGATCAGGTCGTGGTAGATCACGTAGGTACTTCTAGCAGTTAAGCTAATCCAGATTTAATGGGCATATTGGAATTGGTCTGAATTTGTTGAAGGGTGTTCGCCGTAGGCGTCCCTTGTTGGGTAGGTTAACGGTTAACAACAAATAATTGGAATTCCTTTAGTGCTGGTAAAAAGTTTTTGTTTTCATGACTAGGGCGCGTCAGTTTAATTAGGGCAAAACGTTGGATAGGAGTTAGTGCTGCCCACTGTTGAGTAGTTACTACAACTCCCAATTCCATAGCTTTTTCCGCCACGGTAGATGGAATTACCTGAGAATTCATCCAGGAAGCTTGGGGGTCAACAGGTAAATTAGAAGCCGGTTTTCCTGTATAGTTTATAACTAAGTGTTGAACATAGTCTCCATACTTTTGGATTGACTCGGTCGTAGTGCAGGGTATCTCTACCAGTTGCTGACGCTCGTGTTGATTAAACTGATGCCAGTGGCTCAGTTTAAGTTTGATGCCGCAAGTATCTAATTTCATCCGCACTTGCATAGGAATGCACCGTAAAGAATCCACAAAATCCGTTTCAAATTGGAAAAAATTAGTCATAGTCTTCTCAATTTTATTCATCAATGAAGTTTTCTTGTGCTAGTACTGCGGATAATCCAGTAACTAATTGATAAAGATATAATGGCAATTGCTAATCCAATTACCTGGCTTCCAGAAGTTGTTTTCAGGTCAAGAATAATGATTTTACGGGCAACGGCAATTAAAGAAGTAACAACAACTAACTCAAGTTGAATAACATGTTTTCGTAGATAAGCGGTTATATTCTCTAAAATTTCTAGTGCAATTAGAATATTTAGAAACAGTCCAAATATTTTGAAAAGTGTTTTGCTCAAAACTATTGCTTCTGGATTAGTTATTTCTTTAAATAGTGAAATAACTAGGCTAGTGAGTGCCACCAAGATTACCACCACCATCACCAAAGAGAGAACTTTGGAAACAAAACCCTCGAACAGATTTAGTCCGTATAAAAAATTCTCATCTTTGCCTGCATATTTAAGTTTTTGGAAGAGTTGTCTTAACCGCCTCATAGGAATAGGTTAGTAAAAAGACAGATGATGGTTGATTTTAACACTTCCACGGGGTATTAACCTAACAGATCAGTCAATCTCCTGCTTGCCTTTCCCTGAGGGCACCTCCGATGTTAAACTATCGCAATCTCTATGACTTCATAAAGCCAAGACGATCGGCAACAGGGAGGGCGTTGCTGATTCATGCAATGATTGAGGGTAATTGGTAATTGGTAATTGGTAATTGGTAATTGGTAATTGGTAATTGGTAATTGGTAAT
>WTKN01000318.1:0-9071 GCA_011524395.1 Moorena sp. SS36440bin_2 | reverse complement strand
TGGTGACTGATACCACTACACTTGACGAAGTTCCTTAGTTCACTACCCCCAGAGGTAGAATAGAGCGGAATAGGGGTCAGAGGGGAGAGATTAACCATGATATTTGTCACAAAAATTTACAAATTGACATTGGGGGTCGATCAAGTTTTAGTAAACATATAGTAAAAATTTCATTAAAGTTTCCTTTAATTTGATTAGGGTGACATATAGTCCCTAAATTTCCTTGTCAGGTTACTCAAGATTACGTGAAGATTGTGTGAAATTTGCGTAAATTTGGTATTTTTGTGAAAAAAGTATGAATAAAATGTGAATGTAGAAAAGAAATGTGAGTTTCGCTTGACAACTACCCCTTGAATTTACTAGATTTCCTTTTGTAGATGAACAAAATTTCACGCTAATGATCTTGAACGTGAAATATAACTTCATAAACCAAACAGCCAAACCAATCCAACTTTGGATTTGTCTTTCTTGAAAGAATCAAAGAGGGTAACTATGCTCAAGCTAGTGATTTTATTGTTTCCGCTGACTGAGCCAGTTTTTTGAATAGAACTTGTAACTAGTTCAGGCGCTTACGCCATCAGCTTTATGGCGAATCGGGCTGATTAGATATACTCGCTCTAGGTCAGCTCAGCAGTTAGCCACATAGAAAATCTAGATAAAAACTCTAGAATATTTTTAAATTCAGGTGCTCATCTGTTTCGGTGTCTAGGTGTTTGGGGATTTACTTCAAACAACATAAAACTTCTCTGTCTAAAGACAGAGGAATTTAAAAAGGGTTTGTATTTGTTGTTGTAACGGGCCTGAAATAGGATCAATCTTTCACGCTCATCTGCGCTTAGTCTATTTAGGCAAGGCTCTGGTATTGTGAAAAATTAGGTGTGACATTAGGTTTCACAACAGCATCAACTTTGAAAAAATCATCCGACATACTCATGAACATACCATTAGGAAAGCGGAAGCCATCGCCGCGTTCTCTAATCCAGCTTTTTACTAAGAGCTTTTCAGGGGTGCTTAGCAAATTGAACCTAAAAGCAGTAGGTTTTAAACCCACTGACGACCCTAGCCATTGCTGGCAGTGCTGTGGGTTAACTATCTCGAACAGATTGCTGAGGGGTCTTAGATCTGACACCTCCGACACTGGTGTTGGCACTGAAGGCATTGAACAGGATAGCAGCTATTTCCGGAATGATGTGCTATCGTCAAACGTATCAGTCTCGGTGGGAGCAAAAAAAGCGGAAATTAGTTTACTGCAAGGGATGTTCAATCTCCTGAAAGTCTTCTGTGACATAACTGCAATCACTGATATGCCCGTATTACAAGGGAATCATACGAGGCTGATTGGCAAAATTATACCCCACTGGCAAGTATTTAGGTTGGTAATCGATATCAAACTCAACTCTGTTCTAATCCAGCAGTTGTTAAATCCATTGCGGCCAATGATCAGGGTGGTGTCTGTTGAGTAAGTGAGCCTCAAAAGATACCACCGATTAATCTTTGGATTGAGAGATTGTTATTGTGCACAGGGTAGTTTGTAGCAGCAAAGCGTGTCTATACCTTAAGTTTTTAGACAAAGTTTAGACAAATAACTATGAGGGCAAACTACATAGTCAGCTATGGGTCGCAATTGCAATAATCCTTAACCTGTTCAAGGCTTAATCATTACCCTGGTTAACTGGCAACTTCCCCTTGCCAGTTGGATATAGACCATTACAAGATGTCGTTAATTCTGGGTGACTACCATGGCAAAAAAATTACTCTCAATAACTAGTAGACCATCAACTAGTAGAACATCTCAAGCAACGTCAACCTCTACGAGCTCTGAACAAGTCATGACAAATGAGCAGCTTAACCAGGTCGTAGAAGCTATCATCGCAGGCAAGTATTCTTGGGCTTGTGTGTTAGTTCTGCGTTTTTCTGGCTACAACCCCCTCCATTACATCCCTTACCGAACCTACAATCGGTTAATCAAAGAAAACAGTCAAGCTGGTAAGCATCCAGCTGGCAAAACCCCTGTATCACGATCACAGGTTGTTAGTAAGGTCTAGTCAGCTAAGGGGGAAATTTGGGAGATTCATCAAGTCTGAACAAAACCCACCTGCCTAGGTCAGTTTGATGGATTATTGATGGACTATTGATGCCGAGCCTACTTGTCAACGTCTTCGGTGTTTAATATGTTGAACTGTACTTGCATCAACTGACCTATCTGCTTACATCTAGCTGACTTCTGTTATTGGCTTGATGATCCGACTTCAGACTTGACCTCCTATTCCCCAACCCTTATGGGTTTACTTTACACCAGATGCCCTAGCGGTAATTTAAAGTTTAGATGAAGTTTACTTAAAGTTTTGGTGAAGTTTTGGTGAATTATTGGTAACTAGTTGGTTAGTGACTTGACAAAAACCAAGTTATTAGCTAACTAAATGTAGTTAATTGTAGATGGTTAATTGTAAATGGTTAATTGTTAAAAATCAATTTTCAATATTTAACATATGAAGAATATAATCAGGGATTCAGCAGAGCCTGGGTTACCATCGTCTTCTATCAACCCAGACCCTGCTAGCAATTTATCAGTGGTGCTTCAAAGCCTAACCCTAGACTCAGTCGATCCAAAGCTTAACTACGAATTTAGTCAATCCTTTGACGTTGATAACTTCGAGCTAGGGGATAAAATCCTATCCTATAATACACCAGAGCAATCCAAAGATTCTGTTGAGATTGAACAAGATCACCAATATCTTTACCTAGTTTGTCAGGGGCGGGTACGACTACTAGGCTTTGATGCTGAAAAACAGCGGGAGGTTTCCATACAGGTACTCGAAGAAGGGGAAACCTTTGGTGCCTATGATCTCTTAGGTAGTCTATCCTATCCTTACAGAGCGATCGCAGCTAGTTCAGGACAAGTTGCCCGTATTTCCCTAAATCAACTCTTGCCTTGGTTGGAACGGTTGCCGAAGTGGTCGGAAATCCTGGGGCAACAAGCCCAGCACCGGCAATGCCTAATTTTCTTCAAGACTTTGACCAAATTGCGTACGCTTAACGGTGTTAGCCTAAATCAACTGTTGCCCTACATCGTAGAAAGACGCATTGAGGCTGGGGAGTCTCTGGTGTCCTCTTCCCAAGCTGGGCATTGCTGGCTACGTAGTGGTCAAATGGCAACGCCAGAAGGAACAGAAGCAAATTCCTCTGCTCCATTTCCTAGCATCGGAGAAAGTTGGGGATATCCGATGCCAGTACCAACAGATTGGATTGCCCAAACTGATGTATTGCTTTACCAGCTGCCTCAAGAGCATTGGCAAGCGGCTTGCGCGATCGCACCAGTTTTGGCTAACTCCACCGACTCACCAGATCAAGAGAACAGGCAAAGTGCTAAGAATGGTGACGGTAAATCTCCATCGGCTCAAGGCTTAGTTAACAAAACCCATACTCCGTCACCACATCCAAACCAGACTAGAGCACGACCGACTCGGCGAGTTTTAGAACCTCCTAAGCAACAAGCGCCAAAAGAACCCAGTCAGTCAGAAAGCTTTGATTTTCCTAAACCAGCAAAACAGGGTTGGAAATTCCTAAGGTTTTGGCAGCGCTATCCTTTTATTGAGCAGCAAGCTTCCTCGGATTGTGGTGCTGCCTGCTTAGCCATGATTGGGCAGTATTGGGGTAAACGGTTTGCTCTCAACTCCTTGCGGGAACTGGCAGGAGTGGGCCGTTCTGGTTCATCCCTCAAAGGTTTATCTAAAGCAGCAGAAAGTTTAGGCTTTCAAGCTAGTCCAGTCAGGGCTTCTTTAGGTCGCTTAGCCGATCGGAGTAATCCTTGGATTGCTCACTGGGAAGGGGATCACTATATTGTTGTCTACCAGGTAAAGGGTAAGAAGGTACTTGTTGCAGATCCAGCAGTGGGGAAGCGATCGCTTGCTCGCAAAGACTTTCTCCAAGGTTGGACTGGGTATGCCATGCTATTGGATCCAACTCCCCAACTAGCAATTACTCCCAACGACAAACGTTCTTTAGGGCCGTTTTGGGGGTTGCTATGGCCCCATCGCTCAGTCCTGCTGCAAATTGTCTTGGCTACCCTCATCCTTCAGGTTTTTGGTCTGATTACTCCATTATTTACCCAGATCATTCTTGACCGGGTGATTATCAACAGAAGCCTTGTCACTCTTAATGTCTTCTCCATTGGTCTAATCATTTTTGGTCTTTGGACGATTGGGGTAAGTCTAACCAGACGCTACTTGCTAGACTACTTTTCTAATCGGCTTAGTCTGACTTTTGTCAGTGGGTTCATAAACCATACCCTGACCTTACCTCTGAAGTTTTTTGAATCCCGCCAGGTGGGGGATATCCTGACCCGAATTCAGGAAACTGGAAAAATTCAGGGTTTTATAACTCAGCAAGCGATTGCTACTTGGCTAGATGTCATAATGGTGTTTGTCTATATTGGACTGATGCTCTACTACAATTGGCGTCTAACTGTCCTGGTGCTGGCAACGATTTTACCCATCGCCGTCTTGACTGTGATTGCCAGTCCCTTTCTACGCCAGGTGTCCAGGGAAATCTTTAAAGAAGCAGCCCAACAAAATTCTATGTTAGTGGAAATGATGTCAGGGGTTGCTACTGTGAAAACGGCGGCTTCGGAACAAGAAGTGCGCTGGCGCTGGGAAGATCGCCTCACCAATCAGTTGAATGTACAATTTAAAGGTAGGAACCTAGCTAACGGGTTGGGGTCAATTAGTTCTCTAATTAATACTCTCAGCAGCACCGCTTTGCTTTGGTTTGGCGCTAGCTTAGTAATTAATGAGCAGCTTACTATCGGTCAGTATGTCGCGTTTAATATGCTCATTGGCCGAGTGACTGGTCCAATTTTGGCTCTAGTAAATCTTTGGGATGAGTTTCAAGAAATCTTGGTGTCTGTAGAACGGCTCAATGATGTCTTATCTGCTAAGCCAGAGGAGAATCCTCAAGAACCGATGCTGGTTCTACCTGAGATTAAGGGTGATGTAATATTGGAAGATGTTACCTTCCGATACTCCGAGGATGAGGATCGCAATATCCTACAGAATATTTCCCTAGATATTAAGGCTGGAGAAACCATTGCTTTAGTGGGGCGCAGTGGCTCGGGCAAGAGTACCTTGGTGAAGCTACTGCAAGGTCTTTACCATCCGACTAATGGTCGTATTTTGGTAGATGGACACGATATCCGCCATATTTCCCCCCAATCTTTGCGTTCTCAAATGGGTGTGGTACCCCAAGAATGTTTCTTGTTCTCGGGGACAATTGTGGAAAATATCACTCTCTACCGACCGGATTTCAGCCTGGATGAAGCCGTAGAGGTAGCTAAACTAGCAGAAGCTCATGCCTTTATTCAAGGTATGACTTTGGGATATAATACAAAAGTCGGAGAGCGAGGCTCTACCCTTTCTGGTGGACAACGGCAAAGGATTGCCATAGCCCGAGCCCTATTGGGCAACCCCAAGATTCTGATTCTGGATGAAGCGACTAGCTCCCTAGATACAGAATCCGAGCGCCGCTTTCAACAAAACTTAGCTCGCATTAGTCGCGATCGCACTACTTTCATCATCGCCCACCGCCTCTCTACAGTGCGCAATGCTGACTGCATCCTTGTCCTAGACCGAGGTGTTCTGGTCGAGAAAGGCAACCATGAGGAACTCATGGATCGTCAAGGTCTCTACTATCATCTAGCACAGCAGCAGCTAGATCTTTAATAGATCATTAACAAGTGCTCATTAGCGATTAGTTATTAGTTATTAGTTATTTAGTCATTAGTCCTTTGTAAATACCAATAGACCCTGGTTAGCCACAAAGGACTAATGACTAATAAAATTTGAAACTACCTATCACTATATCAAACTATGTAAAAATTTGCCAATTTGGCAACACAGTGATCTGAAAAGGACTAATGACTAAGCACACATGACATTTGAAGCTAGCTATCGCTATGTCAAGCTTTGTAAAAAGCTGCCAAAAATCTGCCAATTTAGCAACATACTCAGATGAAATTGATCTTTTATCAGAAAAGTTGAAAACCCCTGTGTGAACAGAAGGGGATTCTAAACGGTTGTTCAGATATGGCTCCACACCCATCTCAAGCGCAACTGTTTAGAATCCCCTGAGAATCCCCCATCAAGCACACTCACCGGAGAGTTTAATTCCAATTCCTTTGTTTAATTGATTCCCATGCACCCCACCAAAGGTGAGACGAAGGTAACTTGGAGAGCCTAACCCTAGGGGTCAGGTTGCTCAAGTCCACACCTCACAGCGTGCTCAGCCAAGAGGTTTGACCGACCGACGGCTACTTATAGACGGCTACTTATAGGGGAAGGGTTTAAGTTCTGATATCGGGGTGCATTTAAGCTATCTGAAAAAGGGGCAAGTAGAGTCAGGTAATGCCAAAGATTTCGGTCTGCCCAACAATACCAAACTCGCCCCGGAAAGCTCAGGGCAGCACGAGAATTGGTCGCTTTCTTTCCTAAAACATTGGTCATTTCCCTAAAATGTTTATTTAGCGTGATCTACCACCATGACACAAGCAAAACCAATAAACTCCCCACCTGAGGCGGCTACGAGTCGTCAGGGTAACGTCGTTTTAATGCCATCAGGTCGCCTGAAACCTGATTATGACCAAGAGGCTGTAGCCTCACCCAGCACAGAGGTAGGAACCAATACTGCCAATGGTCCTATTACGTCCAAATGGTCAACCTCCATACAAACTACCCTCGACCAGCCTCCGGCGAACCTTCCCCGGCTGTTGATGTTGGGTGGATTAAGCTTCTGTACGATATTTGTGGCTTGGGCAACGTTTGGGCAGATTGATGAAGTCGGTAAAGCTCATGGAAGCTTAGTGCCAAAAGGGGACGTTTATAAAGTTGACCCGATTGAGCCAGGCAAGATTGCTAGTATTAAGGTCGAAGAAGGGCAAGCGGTTAAAGCTGGGGAAGTCTTGGTGGAACTGGATACAGAGCTTGCCACTCAGGAAGTAGAGCGTTTAGAGAAAGTGCTTAATGCAGACCGGATTAGGTTAGTTCAAATGCAAGGACTGCTTGAAAGAACCCGTCTGGAAGCAGAAACTCGTAAGCAGATTACCCAAGCAGAAGTTCAAGCACAAGAAGCTTCGATCGCACGAGCACAAGCTAGTGCATCGGCAATTAGACAACAAATCATTCAACATCAGTTAGCTAAAGCTGCTAATCGCGAACGATTACAACGGATGAAGCTGGTGCAGGCGACAGCCCAAGAATTGCTCCAGCAACGGCGGGCTAATGTAGTGGCTCTCAAAGAACGACTCGATAACCTTAAGCCTCTGTTAGCAGAAGGAGCAATCTCCAAAGAACAGGTATTTCAAGCAGAACAAAGCTTTCGTGCTAGCCAAAGTGCTGTTACCGAAAGCAAACTGCAAGATGGTTTGAGTACTCGCGAACAAATTTTTCAAGCTCAGCAAAGTATACGCGATCGCGAAGCGGCGACTAGTCAAAGCCGAGGTGAGCTAGAACAGACTTTAGCAGAGATCAAGCGACTAGAGGCAGAATTAGAGCATCGGCAAGCAACAGGACGCACTACTCGCCTAGAAGCACAGCAGAAAATTCAACAGTTGGAAGTGGAACTGACCCAAATCAAAGCTAGAATTTCTGAAAATGAAACCCTGGTTAATACTGCTAAAACCAGGCTCAAACAGAAGTTTCTTAAAGCGCCAGTGGATGGGATAATATCTTCCCTCAACATTTCTAATACTGGTCAAGTCGTACAACCAGGACATAGCATCGCCGAAATCGCTCCTCAAGGTGCCCCCTTAGTGCTATCGGCAAATTTGCCTACTCGCGAGGCAGGGTTTATTAACGAAGGAATGCCGGTGCAAGTGAAATTTGATGCCTATCCCTATCAGGATTACGGCATCATCAAAGGGACGGTGATTTCAATCTCTTCCGATGCTAAAGCCGATCAACTCATGGGTTCAGTCTATAAGGTGAAAGTGTCCCTTGACCGTGACTATGTGATTGAAGATGATGAAATCATTCGCTTTAAGGCTGGTCAGACCGCCAATGCTGACATCATCATCCGCCGCCGTCGGATTATCGATTTCCTATTAGATCCGATGCGACAGCTGCAAAAAAGCGGCATCGATCTATAGTGCTCTGTTTTCAAATCACTTTCATCACTCACTGATGGTTTTCCGTTGACGGTTAACAGTTGACCGTTAATTCTTAGTAGTCAACTTGCTAGTAATTCCTTGGAATCTGCACGTTCACTGCACCCCAGCTTATAAACTATTGACCTTTAGACTTACAGGATCAGAAATAACCATGACCTATCGTATTCCTTCTGCCAATAGCAACCTCGACAAAATGATGGATACCGATAAGTTTAGCGAGATCGAGGAAGCCATCCTTGATGGCAAGTATTCTTGGGCTTGTGTGTTAATGCTACGCTTGGCGGGTCATAACCCCCTAGACTACATGCCTTCTAGAACCTACAGCCGCTTGCTCAAACAAAACCGGGACATGATATTACAGAAGCAAGCTAGTATGATGAGCAATGGCACTAAAGCCTTGAATGCACGGCAGCGTTTGAGCCAGATCAAAGATCTAGCTTATGTAGAGACCCTTGGCAAGAAAACCTCACAGGTCCACGGTGGCGATCAAGAACAGCAGTTTATCGCTGAACTGGAAGAACAGGAATCCATGCTCAAGAAGTTAGCCGATTATTTACGGCGAGACTGTTTAGTTTCGCTGTGGTGAGCAGGTGTAATCATTTTCCTACCCATCCTCCTTGTCATCACCAGCACTGGTTACCACCACAGCAGATCAGACTAAGCCTGTGGTCGAACTAATTCATTAATAACTGCCTTGTCCATTAGGTGCCCTTGACCTTGGCGAATTTAATTCGCCACGGGTCACACCTGTTGATGGACGAGGCGTTTTTTTGTCTGATTACAGGCGGTAATGAAACAGTCCTAGTACTCTTAGGACTTACGGAAATACCTCAATTTAAATCTACCTGTAGGGTGCCACCTGACGGGGTGACAAACAGCCTTAAAAGCTTTACGGGGTGTGGGGTGTGGGGTG
>WTKN01000438.1 GCA_011524395.1 Moorena sp. SS36440bin_2 | reverse complement strand
GCCTTAGCGACTATTCATATGTGGATTAATAAAATTATATTAGTGGGATAGGTTCTTGATTCCGCCAGACATTCGCTCAGGTCATGACATTGGGGTAACCGTCGAGATTGACGCTGGAGTAGCAATTACAGAGGTTTATTCTACCTCCCATCAGATTAACATTGAACAACTCAACATTGAACAACAGGGGCAAATCCTGCAGGTCAAACTGAGTCAGGAAGATACGATTCCCAACAAAGACCTGATTCTACGCTATGGGATTGCCAAGGAGCAAACTCAGACAACAGTACTTACCCACGCAGATCAACGGGGCAATCATTTTGCTGTGTATCTTATCCCCGCGTTGAACTATAGCACCGATGAGATTGTGCCAAAGGATGTGGTCTTCGTGATCGATACCTCTGGTTCTCAAATGGGGGATCCTCTACTAAAGTCTCAGGAATTGATGCGTCGGTTTATTAATGGACTCAATCGGAAGGATACCTTTACCATTATTGATGTTTCAGATACCGCTACCCAGCTATCCACCAAACCCTTATCGAATACTCCCCAAAACTGTAGAAAAGCGATTAACTACATCAATCAATTAAAAGCCAACGGTGGTACTTATTTACTCAAAGGTATTCGTAACTTGCTGAATTTACCAGCTGCACCCGAGGGACGACTACGGAGTATTGTACTGCTAAGTGATGGCTACATTAGCAATGAGAATCAGGTACTAGCAGAAGTACAGCAACAGCTTAAACCTGGAAATCGCATCTATAGCTTTGGTGTCGGGAGTTCTCCCAACCGGTTTCTGCTCAATCGCTTAGCTGAAATTGGACGGGGAATAGCTAGAATCGTGCGTCAAGATGAACCAACTGAAGCCGTAGCGGAACAGTTTTTCCGTCAAATAAATAACCCAGTGCTAACCAATATTCAAGTTACTTGGGAAGGCGCAGGGGAAGCGATAATTTATCCCAATCCCACTCCGGATCTATTTACCCAGCAGCCTTTGGTTATCTGTGGACGTATTTCTCCCATTCAAGAGTTTCAGGCAGAACAGTTGCAGGTTAGCAAGTTGAAGGTTAAAGGTTTGGAGAATAACCTACCGGACTCGAAGGCGACAGCTGATCGCGTAGCGTGGCCTACGGCCTTAGAACTTTCAACCACACAACCAACCGGACTCGAAGGCCAAAGGCGAACAACCAAACAACATTTAACCTTAACCCCAAACCAACCTTGGCCAAAAGGCCACGTTACCGGAACAACCCCTACTGGCACTCTCAGTATTACCGGTAGTAGGGCTGATGGTAGTTACTACAAGAAAAGATTTAACCTCAATTTTGATCAAGCCAACAATCCAGCTATTGCCCAGCTGTGGGGTAGAGCAAGGATTAAACACCTGATGCAGCAAATGTTGAGCTGTGAAACTAAAGCTGGGGTAGAGGCAGTGACCGCAACAGCGTTGAGTTATCAACTATTGTGCCAGTACACCGCTTTTGTTGCTGTCACCGATCAGGTACCGGTTGCAGGAAAAAGCCACCTCATATCGATGCAAGTACCAGTAACAATCCCAGAAGGAGTTAATTCGGAAGGCATGATCAAAAGTACTTTTGCTAGTGCAATTCAGGATAGACTCAGGCTACAGAAGTGGCGTTCAGGGTTGAGAGTAGGGCATCAGGGAAGCACCAGACAAGAAGAAATTGACATCAATTCCAAATTATTGCCTCATGACCAGGGGACAAAGGCGACACCGAAGCACTCTAAGATCAACCAATCCTTACTGTTTTCCCTCTCTCCCTTGTCTTCTCCCACCGCCTGGTCTTCTTCTATGCCAAAGTCTGTCCTACCAATAAGTGAATATAGGAAATTGGGAGTTAAAACCAAAGCTTGGATTCAACAGTCAGACTATAGGCAAAACAGCTACCAAGAATCTAAGCCAATTAATGATAATGATAATTTATATTATATTCATCAGGAATCAAAAATTATCCCTGAGGATTATATTACTTCTAAGACACTTCAGGATAGAGTAAATCATAATGATAATCCCTGTTATAGCCATCAGGTACCAAAAATTATCACTGAGGACTATTTAGCTAATCAATCACCAGATAATTTTGAATTGACCTTGGTCTGTCCTAGATTGATTCAAAAGGTGAAGTCAGAGATATTAAGCTCAGCGACAATCAGCCATCACAGGTTACAGTTGGTCAGAGTTAAGGGATTAGATGAAATAGGGACAACTTGTTTAACCCAACATCTGCAACGGTTGAACCTACCCCTAGGGGTAGCTGGTGAAATTGTCTTCGAGTTTCTAGTGCGTAGAGGTCGCGTGATCAGGGTGATGTGGGATGAAGCAGCCTCTACCCTGACGGAATCCCAAATGATTGATTTGATTAAGCGATCGCTTTCTTGTTGGCGAGTGCCCCAAACCTCGGTCAAGAACGTTTGTTTAACGTTACGGATTAACGAAGGTGCAACTCAATGACATCTTGCTTAATCGTGATATCGTAATCTTCATAGAAATTGTGTCCTAGCAGTCCAATTGACAGGGATGGACTAACAGCAACCAGTAGGTTGTTAGCCACAATACCTCCTGCAGCAGCGGAGCCCAATCGACCCAGGGGTACATCGACTGTACCATTAGCTGTATCCATCGTGGCAGTTCCTTCTGGCTTCAATGCCAAAGCTTTTGCCATTTTTGGGGTAATTGTCACGACGGATGCTCCTGTATCAACCACCATTTCAAAGGTTCGTTTACCATTAAAAGTCACATCAATCACAGGAGTGTTATAGACTCGGCGTTTGATCGGGATTGTAATCACTCCTGAACTGTTTTGCTTTGATATGCCACAAAGTTGGCCAAGGTCAATCAGATTGCCATTGGCATCCCGCATGAAACAGGGTAAATCAATTTGAGCGTTAGAAACAGCAGGAGTCAAGGTGCTGCTTGTGATTACAAATAATGTTGTTAATAGTTGGATTGGTAAATAGGGTTTCACCTGATTTATCTACTCTAGTATTTTTGATTAGTACAAACTTTTAGGAAGCATTAAGCATGAAGGCTGAATGCTTAATTATCGCCTAATCCTAGATTACCCAGGGAAACTCTTAAACCGACACTACTCTTAGAGAGAGTTTATAGATAGATCGAGTTTATAAATAGACTTTTAAAATAGTTAATCGCTCAATTTTTGAACTAGCAGATAGGAAATGGTTGTTGCCTCGTTATCGGTAAAAGTTTGGGCAGTTATACTGAGAGATTGCACCATTACAAAAAAACTTAATCAAGAAAGCGATGCAGAGGTGGGACCCGTGGCGAATTTAATTACGGGTCAAACACACCATTACGGTCTTGGGGGGAACCCCCATCAGCGACTGACTGCATCAAGACAGTCATAACAATCGATTTCAGTACTGAAATCGATGGGGCAAGGGAAGAGGGGAGCCAGCGCAAGCTGCACATGGAGCATCGACCAGGAATCCCCACTGGGTCAGACATCACCTTTAGTGCTCAATAAAGTTGAGGACCAAACGCGATTGCTGTTGTCACTGTGCGATCGCACTCAAGTGTTGCCACTATTGGTTATTCATAACTATCTTCGACCACATTAGTTAATTCAGACTCCTTTGTCTCTACTGCCGGTTGTTCCGATATGTCATCAACAACATTAGTGGACTCAGACTCTCCGGTTTCTACCGCCGGTTGTTCCGATATGTCATCAACAACAGTAGTGGACTCAGACTCTCCGGTTTCTACCGCCGGTTGTTCAGAACTATTTTCGACCACAGTAGTGGACTCAGACTCCCCGGTCTCTACTGCCGATTCTTCCGATATATCCTCAACAACAGTAGTGGACTCAGATTCACTTGGTGCTACCACAGGTTGCTCTGATGTAATCTCCAGTTCCTCTAGCGGTTCAGGTGAGGGGCTAGGGCTGACAGCGGAACCTCCGAAGAAACTGCCAAAGCGACTCCAGATGTTTAATTTTGGCTTTTTTGACGGTTCAGGTAGAGGAGTGACTGATTCAGTCCCAGTAGTTGGTTCTTCAACTGCTGCTGGGGTTTCACTGGTACGAACCAGCTCTTGTGCTTCCAACTTTGTTTCCAGCTCAGGTAGGTTGGGCTCAATCTCAGGGGTTGCTTCCTCCAGAATTATTGGCAGTTCACTGGGTGTTACAGATTCCTCTAGTTCTGGTATTTGCTCTGTTTCAGTGGGGGCTAATTCCCCTGGTGATGTAGTGTCTTCCTCTGTAGTTTCTTCGGGTATTGGTGTTGGCTCTACTGTAGGCGAAGTAGTCAGTGATGGACTTGGAGCTGCTGTCTCTTCTGGTACAGGTATTGGAGTTGGCGGTCGCTGATAGTTGGGGTCTACAATACCACCAGCTTGCTCAGCTGAGAGTTGACCTAGTACTAGCTGGGAAAGAGTGTCTTCACCATTAGGCTGGTAGTTAATCACCTGTACTTTGTTGTTGAAAACATTCTTGACTGGGTTGCCCTGTTCATCCAGAAACTCTAACTCTACCCAGTTTTTGCCCTCTTTAAACCCTGTCAGATAAATCGATTCCCAACGGTCGATTAGGAAACTTTGACCGTTGACAGTAACCCGAATCTGCCAATCAACACTATCATCATCGAGATTGTCTTGAGCCACTAGCTGGGGAGGGGTATTACTCAAGGGGGTATTCGTCAAATAGAAGTCCAGCAGAATCGGCTCTGCTCCGTACTCCCCTTTTGGAACGCTGTAAGTTAGCAGTGGCAGGGCTGGATCTGGGTTGTTGTCGTCAGTTTTAGTAAAGATATGAAATGTGGTCTGAGCATAGGCACCTTCATTTTTGAAGCTCTCATCCCAGGGGCGAGAGGCAAATGCCCGCAAGGTATGGGTGCCAGGGGATAAATCCTCTAGGATTAGAGGTTGGTCTAGGTCATAGATGGCTTGGAAAGGTTGGTTGTCCAGGATGACGTTCAGATGAGGACCTATGCCTAGATCGGGATCTTGGAAAATTGGCAAGTCCTGAACCTGAAATTTCACTGATACTGTTGTATCTTCGAGCACCATGTCATCACCAGGTCTGACAATGATGACTTGAGGCTGGTAAGCCTCTAGGCTCTCACTAAGCTCTTGAATAGCTACGGGTGGCCCTACTTCTGATAACTGATTAACTTGATTGGTTTGGGAGCTGGCATCGATGCCAAACCGCTTCGATGTCTTGATGCGATCGCTACCACAGGCCACCAAACCCCACACTAAAATCGTTGTGATTAGGAAGAAAAAAAGTCTTTTCACCATGATTATCTGGCTGTTCCTACCCAACAAGCCATCTCCTTTGATCACCAGCCATTAATCTTAACTTACAGGTTGACCTCTAGTCTTGCTGCTTGTCTAATGGTTTTGGTGTATGAGCCTTGGGGTTACCTATTGGCAGCATGATCAAGTCTGTTATAACTTTTTCCCTCTTGGTGCCCGTTCCCTTGGTTAGGGGATCTCCCTGGGGTCGCACCCCTGTTTCAAGTCTTCCGCTTTTTTATAAATATTCCCCTTATCTAATTAACCATATCCGTAGACGTTTAACCTTTGACTGTCCTCTTTATAGATTGGGGACACTTTTTTTTAAAATATTTAGCATTTCTTTACGTTTTGTAACATTTTGAAGAAATTATCATTGATTTTTTCTATAGTTACTTTTGATTTGTTGTGATGGCGGCTTAGGCACAAACAGTGGTATACCTATTGATACTGCTAACTGAGAATAGTTAACGATTATCCAAAAAATTGTTAACTATTTTTAACTGAATTCAAAAAGCGCCTGAAGCAAGACCTATTATCTTCTAAGGGAGGTATCCGTTTTGACGTAAATTCAGAACAGGTCCTTGCTTCCGTTAGAAAGCAGTGATTAAAAAAATGCTTTCTTATCCATAAAAATAAAACTCCCCTAGGGGTATTAGTCGTTCCTTGTCTAGAGAGGAGATTCCTCATGCCACTCGAGGTCGATAACGACCCGGTACCAGCTTCTTTTGAGAAGTGGGGTAAGCCAGGTCATTTTGATCGAACCCTAGCGAGAGGTCCCAAAACCACCACTTGGATTTGGAACCTTCACGCTAACGCTCATGATTTCGATAGTCATACCAGTGACTTAGAAGACGTTTCTCGGAAAATTTTTAGTGCACACTTCGGTCACCTAGCCGTTGTCTTTGTTTGGTTGAGCGGCATGTACTTCCATGGTGCTCGTTTTTCCAACTACGAAGCATGGCTGAGTGATCCCACTACTATTAAGCCCAGTGCTCAAGTGGTTTGGCCTGTGGTTGGTCAAGGCATTTTGAATGGCGATGTTGGTGGGGGCTTCCACGGCATCCAAATCACCTCAGGTTTCTTCCAGCTGTGGCGTGCTTCCGGTATCACCAATAGCACTCAACTGTACGCAACAGCTATTGGTGGTCTGGTAATGGCAGCCCTAATGCTATTTGCTGGCTGGTTCCACTACCACAAGAAAGCTCCGAAACTGTCATGGTTCCAGAGCGTGGAGTCGATGATGAACCACCACTTAGCCGTGCTGCTGGGCTGCGGCTGCCTAAGTTGGGCAGGTCACCAGATCCATGTGTCTTTGCCCATCAACAAGCTCTTGGATTCTGGGGTGGCTCCTAGTGAGATTCCACTGCCCCATGAGTTCTTATTCGATCAGAGCTTTATGGCAGATCTTTATCCCAGTTTTGCTCAGGGCATAACCCCCTTCTTCACCCTCAACTGGGGCGTCTACTCTGACTTCCTCACCTTCCATGGTGGTCTGAATCCAGTAACCGGTGGATTGTGGTTGTCAGATACTGCTCACCATCACTTAGCTCTAGCAGTTCTGTTCATCATTGCTGGCCACATGTACCGTAATACCTACGGTGTTGGTCAAAGCATGAAGGAAATTCTAGAGGCTCATAAGGGTCCGTTCACTGGCGAAGGACACAAAGGTCTTTATGAAATCCTGACTACGTCTTGGCATGCCCAGCTAGCGATTAACCTAGCCATGCTAGGCTCCTTGACCATAATTGTGGCTCATCATATGTACGCGATGCCTCCGTATCCGTACCTTGCCACAGACTATGGTACTCAGCTGTGCCTATTCACCCACCATATGTGGATTGGTGCCTTCTGTATTGTAGGAGGTGCAGCCCATGGTGCTATTTTCATGGTGCGGGACTATGACCCAGCGAAGAATGTCAACAACCTACTAGACCGGGTGATCCGTCACCGGGATGCAATTATCTCTCACCTGAACTGGGTGTGTATCTGGTTAGGTTTCCATTCCTTTGGTCTGTACATTCACAACGATACAATGCGGGCTTTGGGTCGTCCTCAGGATATGTTCTCTGATACGGCGATTCAGCTACAGCCAATCTTTGCCCAGTGGATTCAAAACATCCACAACCTAGCCCCGGGAGGAACTGCTCCCAATGCTTTGGAAACCGTTAGCTATGCCTTTGGCGGAGGCGTTGTAGCAGTAGGCGGTAAAGTGGCAATGATGCCGATTGAGCTGGGTACAGCGGACTTTATGGTCCACCATATCCATGCCTTCACCATCCATGTCACTGTACTAATTCTGCTCAAAGGGGTACTGTTTGCCCGTTCGTCACGTCTGATCCCCGATAAAGCCAACTTAGGCTTCCGCTTCCCCTGCGATGGTCCAGGTCGTGGCGGTACCTGCCAAGTATCCGGTTGGGATCATGTGTTCCTAGGCTTGTTCTGGATGTATAACAGTATCTCTGTGGTTATTTTCCACTTCAGCTGGAAGATGCAATCTGATGTCTGGGGAACAGTATACCCAGATGGCAGTGTGGACCACATTGCCGGTGGCAACTTTGCCCAAAGTGCGATCACCATCAATGGCTGGTTACGGGACTTTTTGTGGGCACAAGCCTCAAATGTAATCACATCTTACGGCTCAGCTCTGTCGGCATACGGCATAATGTTCCTAGCTGGTCACTTTGTCTTTGCCTTTAGCCTGATGTTCCTATTTAGTGGTCGTGGGTACTGGCAAGAACTGATCGAATCTATCGTTTGGGCTCATAATAAATTGAAAGTAGCCCCATCGATTCAGCCTCGTGCTCTGAGCATCACTCAGGGTCGGGCTGTGGGGGTAGCTCACTACCTCCTGGGAGGAATCGTCGTTACCTGGTCATTCTTCATAGCACGAATCCTGTCAGTGGGATAACTGCTTACCAGGAATCGATGCCAAACCTTGAGTGGGATACCATAACCTGTGTCTCGCCTGTCGATACCCTAAGCAACCTGGAACTTCGGTTCCAGGGGGTTAATTAAGAAAAAACAATGAGCAGCATGATTGCATAAGTCTCATAGGTCAGCGAGGAGAATTTCCTTAAAGCATATGGCAACAAAATTTCCAAAATTTAGCCAGGACCTCGCTCAAGATCCGACAACACGTCGAATCTGGTACGGGATTGCCACAGCCCATGACTTTGAAAGCCATGATGGCATGACCGAGGAGAATCTATATCAAAAGATTTTTGCTTCTCACTTCGGCCATCTTGCAATCATTTTCTTGTGGACTTCTGGCACCCTGTTCCACGTCGCCTGGCAAGGTAACTTTGAAGAGTGGATTAAAGATCCTGAAACTGTTAAGCCCATCGCCCACGCGATTTGGGATCCCCAATTTGGCTCAGGGGCAATTGATGCCTTCACCCAAGCTGGTGCTTCTAGCCCGGTAAATATCGCCTATTCCGGTGTTTACCACTGGTTTTACACCATTGGTATGACAACCAATAACCAACTGCATGGTGGTGCCATGTTCTTGTTATTGTTGTCATCCCTATTACTGTTTGCAGGTTGGTTACACTTACAGCCTAAGTTCCGCCCCAGCTTGAGCTGGTTCAAGAATGCAGAGTCTAGGCTAAATCACCACTTGGCAGGTTTGTTTGGTGTTAGCTCCTTAGCTTGGGCAGGTCACTTGATTCACGTGGCTATCCCCGCATCTCGCGGACAGCGGGTTGGTTGGGATAACTTCCTGAGTGTCAAACCCCATGCAGCTGGATTAGGACCTTTCTTTACCGGGAATTGGGGAGTTTATGCCCAGAACCCAGATACCGCTGGACACATCTTTGGTACCTCTGACGGTGCAGGGACAGCGATTCTGACCTTCTTGGGTGGCTTCCATCCCCAGACTGAGTCCTTGTGGCTGACCGATATCGCCCATCACCACTTGGCGATAGCAGTGATCTTCATCATTGCTGGTCATATGTACCGCACCAACTGGGGTATTGGTCACAGCATCAAGGAGATTCATAGTGCCCACAATCCCCCGGCAAGTACTCCCTTTGGGGGCATGTTAGGTGAGGGTCACAAGGGTCTATATGACACCATCAACAACTCTCTCCACTTCCAGTTAGGGTTAGCCCTGGCTTGTTTGGGTGTGGTTTGTTCCTTGGTAGCCCAACATATGTATTCGATGCCGTCCTATGCATTCATAGCCAAGGATCACACCACGATGGCAGCACTGTATACTCACCATCAGTACATTGCTGGTTTCTTAATGGTTGGAGCCTTCGCTCATGGTGCTATCTTCTTTGTGCGGGATTATGACCCAGAGGCTAATAAGAATAATGTGTTAGCCCGGATGCTGGAACACAAAGAAGCTCTGATTTCTCACCTGAGCTGGGTAACTCTGTTCTTAGGTTTCCACACCTTAGGACTCTATGTCCACAACGACGTTGTGGTTGCTTTCGGCACCCCCGAGAAGCAAATCCTGGTTGAGCCAGTATTTGCTCAGTTCATCCAAGCGGCTCACGGTAAACTGCTATACGGCTTTGACACTCTGCTGTCCAATGCGGATAGCTTAGCTGCTGGCTCTGGTGCAGCTTACCTACCTGGCTGGCTGGATGCGATGAACAGCGGAACTAACTCCCTGTTTCTGACCATTGGTCCTGGTGATTTCCTAGTACACCATGCGATCGCTCTAGGTCTGCACACCACCACCCTGATTCTAGTCAAGGGTGCGCTGGATGCCCGTGGTTCCAAGCTTATGCCCGATAAGAAGGACTTCGGTTACGCCTTCCCTTGTGATGGTCCTGGTCGTGGCGGTACTTGCGACATCTCTGCTTGGGATGCCTTCTACCTCGCCATGTTCTGGATGCTCAACACTCTAGGCTGGTTGACCTTCTACTGGCACTGGAAGCATTTGTCTGTCTGGCAAGGTAACTTGGCCAGCTTCAATGAGAACTCTACTTATCTCATGGGCTGGTTCCGGGATTACCTGTGGGCTAACTCTGCTCCGTTGATCAATGGTTACAACGCCTATGCTACGAACAACCTGTCGGTCTGGGCTTGGATGTTCCTATTCGCACACCTAGTTTGGGCAACTGGTTTCATGTTCCTGATCTCGTGGCGTGGTTACTGGCAAGAGCTAATCGAAACTTTGGTCTGGGCACACGAGCGTACTCCTCTGGCTAACTTGGTTAGCTGGAAGGATAAGCCTGTTGCGCTGTCCATCGTTCAAGCTCGTCTGGTTGGTTTAACCCACTTCACGGTTGGTTATATACTTACCTACGCCGCATTCTTGATTGCCTCGACAGCTGGTGCATTTGGCTAATGGTTGCTGAAACTAGCTTTTTAGGTATTTAAATTGTAGGTAATTAATTTAAATCTCCTGCCTTCCGGTGGGGGATTTTTTGTTGTTTAGCAAAAGCGTTTGACCGTAGGTCACGCGACGCGAAAGCAGATTACGAACAGGTAAACAAATGCTGAAACCCTTATTATTTTCTCAGTTTTACCTCTACTGAATAGACTTTTATGGCTTTGCATAGACAAAAATATAGCGCTATATTAAACGTCAGTGATTATCAAAAAACATAAAATGTCGTTTTAACAATACAACTAGTGAATTATTTAAGTAAGCAACTATATTGCTACGAAGCGTGACTAGCCCAAAATCTCCTAGTTAAGGTCAGTTAAAACATCAATGCCTTGCTGAGGCAAGGAGCGTGGTAATAGCAGAGGATTCAACAAACTAAAAAGCCGGAATGAAACAAAATCAAGCCATTATTCAAGTAAAAGGATTACGACAGTATTACGATAAATTTGCTGCTGTCAATGGCATTGACTTTGAGGTGTATCCTGGGGAAATTTTTGGCTTGATAGGTACCAATGGTGCAGGTAAAACATCCACAATAAAAGCTTTAGCTGGGGTACAAAAAGTAACGTCTGGAATAATTCGGGTCATGGGACAACCACCAGCAATGGTGCGGTCATGCCTAGGATACTTAACACAACAGTTTTCACTTATTGTGGTGGCAACCCATTATCTAGATGAGGCAGAACGGTGCGATCGCGTTGCCTTAATCCACAACGGTACTATTCAACAAATCGGACCTCCAGAAGATTTGCGTGCCAGCATGGACTTATGTTGTTTTGAGGTGGTGCCTGAGGATCCAATGTTGGCATCAGGACTAATTTTTGCCGCAACTGAAAAGGCTTTGCTAAATGCGATCGCTAGTAACGATACTCCAGTCCTAGATCTCAAACCCCTAGGGGATCGCATGATGGTTTTTGTCAGCAAACAAGCTATCTCTGCAGAGGAAGCCATACAACAAATATTAAATCTTCAGCAACTGCCCTCAGCTCGGATACAGCCTGCCAATCCTACCCTGGAGCATGTCATGGCCAATCATTTGCAGCGATGCTCAGGGGTAAAGACAAGTTTTCCAGGGTTGTTCTCTAGAGTGTCCGAGAGATCTTCACCACCCTATAACTCAGCTTCTAATCGCAATTGGATAGTGAAGGTTGATCAGGTCAGCAAGGTTTATGGTACTTTTCAGGCCGTGCGATCCCTAAGCTTTAGTATTAGTCGAGGTGAAATTTTGGGACTGCTGGGGGCCAATGGTGCTGGCAAAACGACACTCATGAAGCTCCTATGTGGTCTACTGCGCCCCAGTAGCCGAAAAATTAGCTACACATCTGAGTATTTGCCATCCTATTCACCCTCAGTAAAAAAAAGAATTGGCTACATGAGTCAGAAATTGACGTTGTATCCAGACTTAACCATCCTAGAAAATTTGTCTTTTTTTGGTCGAGCTTATGGAGTTCCTCGTCAGCAACGTAATGCTCGCATCGATTGGATACTTCAGACTTTTGGTTTGTTAAGAAATATTTCGCCAACAGCATCCGGGACGCACTGTCCCAAAACTTTCTACAGCTTGCGTATTGGTGAGCTCGCCCCTAACGTACCCTACCGCACTTTTTTACAAATATGAGATGCACCCCACCAGACCTAAGCAATGAGGAAGCGCTGAAGGCATTACAACTCCTTCAACACCAGTTAGTTTAAATTCCATAATCAATGAATTATATCATCAACCGTTAATCCAAAATAACTTGTATTACCATTTAAGTACTGACTAGTGGATTCAGACATCCTCTTACGGAATATTTAGGGATCAACACTCAACACTTAACACTCAATTTTGAAACACCAAATCACCTGCGTCAACCCGGAGATTACCTATTTTCCAACCTAGAGAAATCGGTTCATTACCATTAACGGATTTGTATAGGTCAACGTGTTTTGACCAGTCATGTTCTTTCCCATTTCGGGTCAAACTTGGCAAGTCATTTTTAGGATTGTGGGTCAGTTGAAGACTCTCACCACTGCTACCAATCCACTGGACTTTACCTAGGTCAATTTCACGTAAATCTAACTGACTTTTTGTCTTAACTGCCTGTTTAAAATCCTCATAGTTACCATGAGATTCCTCCTCTCCTACTTCTAGAGCAAAGCCAGCATAGCTATTGCCTAGGGGTGTTGCCTTCAGAGTTTTTTCTTGACTATAGAGCTGGGCAAATTTCTGGTTGGGTATAGCCACCTCAGTATAGGTATCTAAATTAATTGAATGAATCGCTAACCAGGTTTTCTCCAGTTTAAAGAACCAAATACCGTCTTCTACTTCTGCTTGAGCCGTCTTAGGTAATTGGAAAAAGAATGGTCTATCCGTAGCTGGTCTTAACCACAAAACTAGGTTACGGTATTGCCCAACTTGGTCTCCCTGATTTTTTCCTGGCTTCACCCAAGCGCCACCAGTATTAGCAACAAAATAATCCACACCGCGCTCTTGATTGTATGCCATTAGCTTGAATGGTCCGACATCAGCAGCGGGGAATTCACCAGCCAAACTCCCCAACTGATAGGTATGACCAAAGAAGGTCGTTTCCCAATATCCTGGTTTATCCTCACCTCCAGGTTTCCAATTTTCGTAGACTGGTTTACTCGCCAGGATTTCCACAGGCTTCTGAAACTGCTTACGAGCTAACTTTACCACCGCCTGGGGAGGTCGATAGGCGCTAGTAATTACGTGAATCACATCCCGTTCTGGCTTAGGATTGACTAAGGTAACATCCCCAAAATAAAGCCAGAACAGACGGGCAGCACTGGCTCCGTAGACTACATTACTTTTGCCGTAATCCCGCTTAGTAGGTCCGCCAAAACCACCTCGATAATATTTCACTGCTGCCGCCGCTGACATCCAATCTAGAGCCGCTTTCGCCAGTTGTTTTACCTCCGGCTCCTTCGCAAAGTCGTAGAGATTTAGGTAAGCCGCAAAGCTGTGACCATGGTAAGTCTCTGAGTCCCACTCTCCCATGCCTATGTTGTATAGCGCCCAGACATAGCGCTGAATTTTCTTTTTATACAGACGCCTAGTCTCTTCATTTCCCGTTTCCTCGGCCATCAGATAAACGGCAATCTCTCGCATTGCCCGGAGATTATCCGTGTTGCGTCCATCCACCCAACCTCCTCGCACATCCGGTCCCCAACCATCACCACCTTTTCCCTTACCATAAATAGGGTGAGGACGTCCCTTGGGGTCTATTTCTGTCCAGGTTTTAGCACCGTCAAACATTCGCTGTTTGTAGGTCGGGTCGAGAAATTGCCCAAAGAAGAAGTATTTTCGGATTTGTCCCTTGAGGGTGAAAGCGTAATAGTAGTCAATACCCTCAGTGTGTTGGTTATCTTGAGCTTGGGCATCTTCTGATTGCAGAAACTCTAGGGCTTTCTCCCGATTGCCAACAATAAAATCAAACATGGCATAGGGATAAGACCGCTTCTCATTTTCCCCGTAGTTGTTGCCATAACCTTTACCACCGTAGTACTGAATGGCCTGGTTAGCTCGCACCCAGAATTCTGACTCTAATTCAGGAGTCCACTGATTCCTATACTTGGCCGCAATCGGTAAGGGTTCAATCTGAATTAGATCAGTAACAGATCTGCTAATCACTGGTTTAGCTTGTAGCGCTGGTGTGGTCGGTATCATTTGGTGGGTACAGCCCAATACAGCACTAGCAACAACGAAAGCATTGCTTAATAATGGAATGATTTTAAGAGTGAGGTGGAATGGGCATCTTGGTGGAACTGGCATCTTGCCAGTTTCATGCTTATTTTCGGGCGGGCAGGATGCCCACTCTACTGCTATTCATGGGAAGATTCAGCCACGGGACAAAGGAAGCTACTATTGACACTCCCCGCTTTAAAAAGACGGGGATTCCTAGATCTGCGACCGGCCTTAAACCTCCGTGTCCAAATGGCAATATCTAAACCATTATCCCGTCAATACCAAGATTCTAGTCAGTTCACGTGCATACCCAGCGGGCTAGTCTCGCATGGGGCGTTTAGTTACTTTTTGAAAAGTGCCTTATAAAGTCCGTTACTTTCCCGTTTCACTTAGTTTCGGCGTGCCGGAGACGAAACCTTAGAAGAGTGGAGCCTTAATAAAAAAGTTTTCACCCTTTTATGCATGGCCTGTAACCCTTAAAGGCTCCACTCTTCTTACGGTAACTTCTAACCCCGCCGTACTATTTTTATCTCAAGTTGTGATCTTGCTGGGTTCACACACCAATTGTTGGTTGTTCGCGTAGCGTGGCCGTAGGCCAATGATTGGGTTTTTAGCGATGCAGCGCGGTCTTGGGGGTTTCCCCCATGAGCGACTGCATCAAGAAAGGAGGATTTTCCCTACCCTCCGGGCATTTCTTCTTTAAGGTCAAACAATTGCGGGTCTCTCTCCCGGTTGTGCCAAGGCCAAAGGCCACGCTACGCGAACGGATTTTCAGCCTGTACCCATATCTAAATAATACCCTAGCGCTATAAAAGTGTCAACCCTTTTAGTAAAATTGCATCTAGGCGACTAAAGTCGCTACCTGGCTTTCATCCCGGAGACGAAACCTGATTAATAGTGCAGCCTTACAACAAAACCTGTCACCTTTAATGCATAGCCTACCAACTTGCTTTGGCTGCACTATTCTTGCGGTAACTTCTGACCCGGTTTAAAAACACGGGGCTTTCAGCCTGGAGCAGATCCGTAAGTGACGAGATTTCCGAGATTTCACCAGATTTTACTAATTGTAGCGATTAGCCTCAATTCTTACACAAGAACCAACACTGTACACCTGAGCGTCAACCCTAAATTAAACATCGCCACTTCAGAATTTTTAATCATGGGCAATGGGGCTCAGAACGCCCAGGGATTGATAAATTCAGGATATAGTCATGTTTGATTTACTATTTGCTCGCAATTTGGCCACTACATTAATCATACTCACTCTGTTCATTCTTAGCTTAGACAAGTTGTATCGGCAGGATCACAACGCTGGAAAAACCCAAAGGGTAAAGCACATGCAACACGCCCTTCGAGTCGGATTTGCCCTCAAAGCAACTCAATTCCGTTGATATTCCCTGAACTAGGTGTGGAATACGAGCCAGTTCCCTAGTTCGACCCAAGTTACTGGTTTCTCAGATGGCTGTGGATATTAGTAGACAAGAAACCTAGAGTAACCATGGATAAGGCAAGTACGTAATTATTCGTAGACCATTATTGCGAGTGGCTGAGAGATTTCCGAGATTTTGCGGATACGGTTTACTGTTATTTCCGATTACTCTTGTATATGGTAGTTTTAACCTTTTGCTGCATCCCCCTGGGGCACCCAACCGCCCATCAGGGGTTTTTTATATTCAGTGTGGCTAAATTTTATGAGTTATAGTATTCTGTAGTCTTAACCGTAATTGAAGCAGAGGGTAGTGGGGAGTAGGAATCGGGGTTTGATAATATCTAAATTAGGCTAACCCTCCCTACCCAGTCTTATCCACTCAACTCAAAGTCTCCCAACGTTACTACACTTTTAATAATCTGCAAAAAATTCAAGCTATACTAGTATTAGCCTGGAAAACACCTAAAGTTTTCCATATCAAGGAAAATCCATTTTAAGCTTTTTAAGTTTGGTAGGTCTATCCGTCAAACGAAAACTTGATAGAATATTGTTTCAGTTTTTTGAAACAACTAAAACAATATCTATCAAATTTTTATAAAAATCGTTAAAATACTACTAATAATAAATTCAGGAAATAATAATTTAAATTATTTGGATAATTTTAATATAAAAAAAGATTTGTTTAATTTTAATTAAAGGTTTTTTTAATAATTAAAAATATTCGTTAAAGCCCGCTATAAAAAACACTAAAAAAAAGCCGGTTCAATAAATCCTAAAAAATCGGTTCAATAAATCATAATTGAAACGTGATAAAAATCAGCAGGAGAATGGGTGGATTATTACCCATCTTCCCCATCTCCATAAAATCATCTCCCTACAGGTGCAACGCTCCAGATTTATCTGTGGGGAGTCGTCAAAGCTAACCAGTTCTGATCGTACACACCCCACTAAAAACGAGAATTACGGGCTTGCTCCATCAATTGCTCAGCCCTACGTCCCCACTGGGGATTCCCTTGGCTATTGTAAAGGTCTCTAGCATACTGCAAGACTTGCAGAGCATCACTCAATCGGTTTTGCCGCAGAAATACTACACCAGCAGCATAATAGGCATTAGCGTAATTGGAGTTAGCTACCGCTGCTTGCTGGAAGGCTGCCAGAGCACCATCCAAAGCTCTCTGACTAAATAAAATTCCCCCGATATTGTAGTGGGCTTCGGGGTATTTAGGATTGATTTTGATCGCTTGCTCAAACGCCTTTTTTGCTTCCTCTAGCTTGCCCTGTTGCTTATAAATCAGTCCCAAATGATATGCCGGTTCGGGAGCATTACGGCTAAATTGCATTGCTTGTTTAAATGACGCGATCGCTTGTTGGGGTGTTCGCAACTGGGACATAACTAGACCCATGTTATAGTGAGCAACACCAAGTTTAGGATCAAGTTCCAGAGCTCTTTCTAGATATTCCCGTGCCTGAGACAAATTCTTTCCTTCCAACAGGGCAGCCCCTAAATTAGCAAAGGCTAGAGCAAATTCTGGATCGGTCTGGGTTGCCTGATAAAAGGCATCGGCTGACGCCTGCAATTTACCAACCTGCCGCAATGCTAGACCCAAGTTGTAGTGTGCTGGTGCTAGCTTGGGATTCAGTTGGGCTGCCTTTTCAAAAGCCACGATCGCTTCAAGTACCTTACTCTGTTGAATTAATGCCAGTCCTTGATTAAGTTGCTCAAGGGCTGCGGGTTGAGTGGGTTTGAGTGCTGGTAGATACTGAGACTGAGCGATTAGTCTAGTACTGTAACCGAAAGGGCGAGTAAGGGGATGATGTCTACTCAGTCTCTCGGGTGAATCATTGAGATGATCTAGGTTAACCCCTAGGGCATGGGAAACTAGTGGCTGCGTGAGCACCAACAGCGAACTCACTCCTAGGCAGAAATAGCCTCTGGCAGTGACTTTTCTGTTAACAAACATTAAGTTAAGTGGGAACAAATTTCGCTTAAGATTTTTGAAACATTTTTTTTTATAGTTGTTACGTGTATTCATATTTTTTCAAACTTAGTGACCTAGAGTTATCTTACTTAACAGTTTTAGTAGTTTACATTACAAGACATTGCAAGTTCGATCTAGATCAAACCAAATTAAGCTAATCTCACAACCATATAACGTTGATCCCATCTCAACAAAACTTATGCATAAACCAGTAGTTAGGAGATAAGTAAGTAGAATGATTAGGTAAGAGAAGCGTTGATATGGCACGTTTTAACAAACTCACCTCCCTACCCGATCATCCCCTTAATGCTCCGCTTCAATGCATAAGTCCAATTGAAATAATTTGGGGGTAAATTATGAACGGCAAAGTGTGTAAAGCCACCCGTAATGTGGCAATTGTTGGTCCGTATCTCAGTGGGAAAACCACTCTACTCGAAAGTTTGTTGTCCGTTACTGGTACGATTTCTCGCAAAGGCACAGTAAAGGAAGGCAACACCGTCGGTGATAGTGCCACCGAGGCCAGGCAACGCCAAATGAGTGTGGAGGTAACTGCCGCCAGCACCGAGTATCAAGATATCTGTTTCAATTTTATAGACTGTCCCGGTTCCATTGAATTTGCTCAAGAAACCTATAACGCCTTAGTTGGTGTGGATGCGGCTGTAGTGGTTTGTGAACCAGTAAGCGATCGCGTCCTGACCTTAGCACCCTTATTGAAATTTCTCGACGACTGGGAAATCCCCCACTTACTCTTTATTAACAAAATGGATCGGTTTGAGTTGACCGATGATGCTAATGGTAACTCCTTACGATCCGTCTTCGATGCCCTAAATTCAGTTTCCACTCGCCCCTTAGTACTGCACCAATACCCCATTGGTAAGGGAGAACACCTCACCGGATTTATTGATTTAGTCACCGAACAAGCTTATCTTTACCATCCTGATGCCCCAGCTGATCCGATTCCACTGCCAGAGTCATTGAAAGAGGCAGAACAGCAAGCACGCACAGAATTACTAGAAACCTTAGCAGATTTTGACGACCACCTCCTCGAAGAACTACTAGAAGAAATTGAGCCACCCCAAGAAGAAATTGTCCAAGACCTGAAGATGGAATTGGGTGCCGACTTGATTGTACCTGTATTTATGGGTGTTGCTCAGCAAGATTACGGCGTTCGCCCCTTGATCGATGCTCTACTGCGAGAAGCACCAAGCCCAGAAACAACTGCCGAGCGTCGGGACATTGCTGGTGATGAATCAAGCACGGTGGCACAGGTACTCAAAACCTATTACACTCCCCAAGGTGGAAAACTCTCCCTAGTACGAGTGTGGCAAGGTACACTAACCGATGGCATGGTCTTTAATGGTGTCCGCGCCGGAGGGTTATACCGTATATTTGGTCACCAAACTCAGTCAGTTTCCCAAGTATCTGCTGGTGATATCGTTGCCCTGGGACGCTTAGAGGGTATTAAAACTGGTCACACCCTGACCACTGATACGGGTAATCCAGAGATGAAATTACCAATAGCTGAGGCAAGCAAACCAGTCTATGCGTTAGCCATTACTCCTCAGAAGCGCAAAGATGAGGTTAAGCTCAGTGGTGCCTTAACCAAGCTGCTGGAAGAAGACCCATCTCTGGTGTGGGAACAACATGGAGACACTCACGAAATCATCCTATGGGGACAGGGAGATATTCATCTTCAGGTTGCTCTAGACCGGATGAGCCGCAAATACAACTTACCGATGACCACTCACTTACCCCGAGTGCCTTACAAAGAAAGTATCCGCAAATCCACTACCTCTCACGGGCGCTACAAGCATCAAAGTGGTGGTCATGGGCAATATGGTGATGTCTACCTTGATATCCAACCCTTGTCTCGGGGTGAAGGGTTTAATTTCTCGGAAAGCATTGTCGGTGGGGTGGTGCCAAAGCAATATATCCCTGGTGTGGAGATCGGAGTAAAGGAGTACTTGTCCCATGGGCCGTTAGGCTTCCCAGTGGTAGATGTGGCTGTTACTCTCACCAATGGGTCTTACCACTCGGTAGATAGTTCGGAACAGGCATTTAAACAAGCAGCACGGCTAGCTATGACCGGTGGTATGCCCAATTGTGAGCCAATGTTACTTGAGCCAATTATGTCTGTTACGGTCTATGCACCTCAGGAATTCACCTCTAAGATGCTGCAATTGATCACCGGTCATCGGGGTCAAATCCTCGGCTATGAGACCTGTTCTGATTGGACAGGATGGGATTGTGTTTCTGGCTATATCCCCCAGGCAGAAATGCAGAACTTGATCATGGAATTGCGATCGCTTACTCTAGGGATCGGTTTCTTTAAGTGGACCTATGACCATCTCCAGGAAGTGCCAGGTAAGCTAGCTGATCGGGTGTTGGCAAGCACTGGCAATGGTAATGGTAATGGTAAGAGCTAGGTGAATCCTGTTAGGGGTTAGGTTAATGGTTAATGGTTAATGGTTAATAGTTAATGGTTAATGGTTATATGACTTAAAGCCTAAACCAATCATTACCTATCATTCCTAATCCCTAGCGAGAGGCTACCCGCTGGAGTTTTTCAAAAATAAAGGGAACTATCAAAATCATTAGTTTGATAGGCCAAGGAACAAAAAATAGGCTGACAAACAGACAGAGTAAGGCTGTTATAGCTGCCGCCACTTTGACGATTTCCTCAGTAGTATTAACACAAAGGTAAATGGCTACTGAGGCGATCATTAAAGTCATCGATAAGGGTATAAGCATAATGATTACCTCAACATTTTCCGCCATAATTGCCTAACCTAGCATCAGGGTTCTGGAAAACATGGCAGTTGAGTCAGGTCGCCCCGTCTAGGCAAAAGGGGGATGCTGAGCATCCAAAACTGCCAATTAGCAGAACTTGATCCCAGATTATTCTCCTAGAGACTACACGATCGAGAATGGGATTTTCGGATACTGACCTATATTTTCCAACCTTGGGCTTGGTTTGATTCACCTCAAGATGCACCTCAAGTAGCGGCTCCTAGGTCCTATCCCATGGTGCTACAGCAGCAAACCCTGGCAACGATGAAGCCAATCCCTTGTAGAGTCGGACTAGAGCGATTGGCCGTAGGCCACGCGGGGCGCGTTCGCTTGATTTTGCTATTAAAGCTATCAAGCTATCATGCTTCATCTCAGGGCAATTGGAGCGCGTCATTCAGTTTAGCTTAGCTTGAACGAATATTATACATAACCTATACATAAATCATACCTTTAGCTAACGCGATCGCAAACTTTAGTTTTGTTAAAACAAACGTTAAATCGTTAATTAAAAAGTTTGTAATTAATCGAGCTTGACCCAATTTAACCAACTTAAGAATTTATACGAACTTTTAGATATTTTATTTTTTGATATGAATTGACATACTTAAAATAATTAATTCAGTTAAATGTTGCTAAACAAGCCCTTTTCCGACTAGCATGTATCACTATTTAACCTATTAAAAACACTCATCAAAATAGACTTATAAAATATAGAATGACTAAAAAAAAACTTACCAAATTAACAGTTGCTATCACTAGCCTAACCTTAGTCACCTTAGGAACTACTACCAGCGCACAAGCAACAAGCTTAACTGGACTAATTGAATTTGTGACTGATGAATCAGGAAATACGGGTATATATGCTTGGGATACGGGTGCTGATAACCATTGGGACTTGTGGGTTACCAACGATGCTCAAGACGTTGAATTCATTAATGACCCAACTACTCGCAACATCGACTTTGAACTAACAGAAGGTACCAATACATTTACGATTTATGGTGATGGGAGAAGCTTTTTTGCTAATCAAAGTCATTACGGTTTGAATTTATTTTTCAATGAACAGACCGCCAATCCAGGGATTTCAGTCTTTGGAGCTTTAGGCAAGTCCACTGACTATGATCCAGGCTTTTCAGCCAATAGTGGTTCAACTCGGAGACTCGATGGCAGTTTTGTACCAGGCTCAGGAACTCTGTCCTTTATGGATGGTTTAACAACTGTGACACTCACTGACTATATCTATCAAGCGCCAAATGTTCAAAATAAAGACCTTGTGAATAAGTATAGTATCGGTTCAAATGGTCACTTGGATATGGTGGGACAATTTACATTAAACGTAGAAACTATAAATCTAGACAGTACATCTGTCCCTGAACCGGTTTCAGTGCTAGGTCTGCTGACAGTGGGGGCATTCGGTGCTGGTGCAACCCTCAAGGGCAACAAAAAACAGCAAGCCTAAGCTCACCGTCTCAAGAAATTACCAATCTCAACAATTTACCAATATATAGCAGTTCTCAATTTGATATTGAGAACTGCTATATATTGTACATAATCTATACCTAAGCCATACCTTATGCAAACGCGATCGCAAACTTTCGTCAGCCTTACTAAAAATGTAGGCTAACGGAATTTGATATAACATACCGAACTCTTGACTAGCTCCTACCCCATCGAGACATTAATCATTTTGAATAACGAAGTAGGCGAAGCCAAAGAACCAAGCAATTAGGATTTCAGCAAAAGGGCTATCATCGTTTGGTTTGCTTCTACCCATAATTTTGATTACTGACCCGGTAGTCTAGCAGTTTTCTATAGTTATATCACACTCAGGTTAGCGGCCAAGAATCATCTAGGGTGCAAAGTAAATGGCAGTGCTTAACTCACAATACCTGATGGATATTCAGGAAGGATTAGGATTTGCTGAACAATTAGTGTTTTCCAACACAGGGCAATATCTGAGTGATATCCAAAGAGCAGTTTTGCAAAAATCCTGGCAAGGGCAACGCAAAACCTATGACCAGATCGCTCAAGAGTTAGGCTATTCAGCAAGTTATATCAAGCAGACCGTTGCCCCTAAATTATGGAAAATTTTCTCAGAAGCACTAGGGGAAAAAGTCAGTAAAACCAACTTCCGCAGTGTACTTGAAAGACGACAGGTCAATCAAGAATCGAGTCATACTCAGGAGCGGATTGGGGTATTGAGACAGGAACTAGAGCCTTACTATAAAGGGAAGGTGCAATCTACAGCTAGGGAAGAGATCTCAAATGTTCCTGATGCGAACCATCCCAAATCCCAAATCCTCAATCCTCAATCCCAGCAGTTGGAATTACCAGAAGGAAGAGTTCCTTTAACTTCCCGATTTTATGTCGAGCGAGCCCCCTATGAATTTAGGTGTTACCAAGAGATTGTTAAACCAGGAGCCTTTATTCATATTAAAGCACCCAGACAGATGGGTAAAACATCCCTGATGGTCAGGATTCTCGCTCATGGAGAAACTCAGGGTTACCAAACTTTGCGTTTGAACCTTCAACGAGTGGATGTTGAAATTCTCAGTAACCTAGATAAATTTTTGCGTTGGTTAGCCTACAATGTCACCCGCAAGCTGAACCTAAAACCTATGCTAGATGATTATTGGCATGAGGACCTCGGTAGTAAAGTTAGCTGCACCACTTATTTCCAAGACTATCTGCTTCAACAAATAGATAGTCCTATTGTTTTGGCATTAGATGAAGTCAATGAGATTTTCAAGTATCCCAAAATTGCTCAAGACTTTCTACCCCTGCTAAGATCTTGGTATGAAGAAGCTAAAGATAGCAAGATCTGGCAAAAACTTCGGCTAGTGCTGGTTAACTCCACAGAGGTTTATCTACCCCTAAGTATCCATCAATCTCCTTTTACCGTGGGATTGCCGATTCAGTTGTCTTCATTTAGTTGGGAGCAGGTTCAGGATTTAGCCCAGCGTTATGAACTCGATCTATCCATCGGAGATCTAGCTCAGCTGATGTGGTTAGTAGCTGGTCATCCCTATTTGCTGCGTCTAGCATTATATTATTTAGCACGACAGGATTTGACCCCAGAAGAACTAGTGCAAAGGGCGACTTCAGATCAAGGAATTTACAGCGAACACTTACAGCGACACTGGTGGACTCTACAACAACATCCTGATTTAGCTGTAGCCTTTGAAACAGTGGTTAGGGCAAAAGTTCCAGTAGCCTTGGAACAGGTACAGGCATTTAAGCTTTACAGTATGGGACTGGTGAATTGGTCAGACAATCACGTGATGGTTAGCTGCAATTTGTATCAGCGATACTTTAGCAATCGCTTTGATAGCTATAGCGCTACTTCCTGAGAATAGGCAAGAGAAAAGCCAAGTTTTACAAAGCTTGTAGCAATTTATCCCTCACCATTATTTGTAAATACCCCAGCGCGTATTGCTATAGTAGTCGGAAATATAGCTATATAGAATTTATAATAGAAAAAATAATTACCGTTTTTTTCATTATCCAAAATCCTTCTATCTCTTGATGCAGTCGCTCATGGGTAAACCCGCTTTGGCCGACTGCATACCTACTTTATTAACTCTTGCCTCTTGCCTCTTGCCTCTTGCCTTTCCAAAGCGGGAGTATGTTCACAATTCAAATACAAATGCTATATAATCGTTACTGTTCAAGGCTCCCCGATAGCCTGCAGAGCTCAAACAAATATCTGGCAGTAACATTATGACCTCTTGCCACAATACCAGCACCGCCGTCATTGAAGACTCGAAAGGGGTTAAGCGAGTTGCTTTGCTAGGAATGCCTAACACTGGCAAATCAACCTTCTTTAACCGTATCACAGGTACCACTGCTAATGTTGGCAATTGGCCCGGAATTACTGTAGATCTACTACAAGCTAATGTCCAACTCAATGGCGAACCTACGGAATTCGTAGATTTACCAGGAATTTATGACCTGAACGGATTTTCTGATGATGAGAAAATTGTTCAAACCTTTTTAGAAAATTTTCCTGTTGATCTAGTTATTATTGTTCTCAATGCTTCCCAAATTGACCGTCAAATTCGCTTAGCCTTGCAGCTAAAAGCCCTAGGTTTACCCGCAGTGGTGATGCTGAATATGGCTGATGAAGCTAAGCAATATGGAGTGAAAATAAACACAAAAAAATTATCCAATAATTTGGATATGCCTGTGTTCCTCATTAGTGCCAAGTATGGAGACGGCTATCTGAAGGCATACCTAGAAATTTCTAAAACTTTAAAAGCACAAGAAGAATCGATTAATCTAGATAACCTAAAAACTCGTATATCTGACCATAGCTCTATCTCCACGAAAGAGATTGATTCAGTGCTCAATGGTACCGTAGAAATGCCTTCTGAGATGGCAGTCAATGTAACCGCCAGGATTGATCAGTTCCTGCTGCATCCGATATTGGGGTTACCTTTGTTCTTCTTAGGAATGTTCCTAGTCTTTTGGGTAGTTTGGACTGTGGGACTCCCCTCTCAAGACCTGATGGATAATATGACTGGCTGGATTCAAGGTGCCATGATTGAACCTGTCATCCAACCCTTACCCACAGTGGTTCAAGACTTTTTGATTAATGGGATTTGGAACGGTTTAGCTACCGTTGCTTCCTTTGTACCATTAATTGTGCTGTTCTTTATCTTAATGGCAATTCTAGAAGATAGTGGCTACCTATCCCGTTCTGCCTATTTAATGGATATCTTTATGGAACGGTTGGGCTTAGATGGTCGCAGTTTTGTGATGCAAATGATGGGATTTGGCTGTAATGTTCCCGCATTAATGGGCACTAGAGTTATGCGATCGCAAGCCTTGCGACTGCTAACTATGCTAGTGATTCCTTTTGCTTTGTGTTCTGCCAGACTCCAGGTATTTGTCTTTATCATTGCTGCTGTATTTCCCCATGGTAACGGAGCGTTAGTATTATTTTCCCTATACCTACTTAGTTTTGTAGCCGCCATTGTCACTGCTGCTCTTTTCCAAGGAGTCTTTAAAAACGAGGAACCTTTTATTATAGAATTACCCCCTTACCGAATTCCGACAATCAAACAAGTCTTACTAAGAGGGTGGGGAGAAGTCAAAGAATTTTTGCAACGAGCATCTGGGTTTATTACCTTTGGCTGTGTTGCCGTTTGGTTCATCACGAATTTACCGCCAGGAGCGACAGGATTGGATACCATTGGCGGGCAAATTGGACAATTTTTAAGTCCGATCATGAATCCCATTGGTATTAATCCCCATTTAACCCTAGCCCTAATTTTTGGTTTCATTGCTAAAGAAATTGTAATTGGCTCTTTAGCGGTAATTTATGGACTTAACTCCGTTGCTGTTAGTCAGCAGATAACTGATACAGTAACCTTTATCCAAGGATATAGTTTTTGTATCTTTTGCTTAATCTACACTCCCTGTTTAACTACCATTGTTACCCTATTTAATGAAGCAAAATCCTGGAAATTTACCCTATTTTCCTTAGTGTTTTCCTTAGGCTTGGCTTGGGTAGCTAGCTTGATATTTTACCAGGGAGCTTTAGCACTGGGATTTCAGTGAAGAGATAAGCTGTTATGCATTTAAACTGTGATAACAGCATTACCTTTATTTTTTATTT
>WTKN01000400.1 GCA_011524395.1 Moorena sp. SS36440bin_2 | reverse complement strand
AGCGATGCAGAGGTGCGACCCGTGGCGAATTTAATTCGCCTACGGAAAACGCACCATTACGGTCTTGGGGGTTTCCCCCATGAGCGACTGCATCAAGAGAGCGATTTACATCCACTTACTGTGGACTTGAAATAGCCGTGGATATTATTTCTACGGCTATTTTTTTTGTTGTTAAGTATCTAATTGGGTAGGTAATCGGGAATCGGGAATTGGTAATAAAATTTAAATGAACGTCATGCTTACTAAAAAGCGCTATAACTCTACTACTAAGTTTTATGGCTAAATCCCTAATTAAATCATGGTTTTTGTGCTTAAGTCTATCCTTAGTTTTGGTAGCTTGCAATGGTGCTACCCTTAACAAACAACAGCCAGAAGTGGTGAGCTTAACGGTATCAGTGGCTGCTAGCTTACAAGATGCGATGAAAGCTATCAAAGTACTCTACACTAAGCAAACACCAGACGTTACCATTATTTATAACTTTGCATCCTCTGGTTCCTTGCAGCAACAAATCGAACAGGGCGCGCCAGTGGATGTTTTTATTTCAGCAGCTCCCAAACAGATGAATGCTCTGGAATCTAAGGGGCTTTTACTAGAAGGTACAAGGGAAAGTATTCTTAATAATCAGGTAGTGTTAATTAGTCCTAAAAACGAGACTGGTATCTCTAATTTTAAGGACTTAAGCTCTGATAAAATCAGTAAAATAGCAATGGGAGACCCGGAAAGTGTACCAGCTGGACACTATGCTAAGGAAGTTCTATCTACTCTTAATTTGTTTGACAAACTGAAACCGAAGTTAGTTTTTGCTAAAGATGTTCGCCAAGTTCTATTCTATGTGGAAACAGGTAATGTAGATGCTGGATTGGTGTATGCAACAGATGCTAAGGTATCAAACCAAGTTAAACAAGTTGCTACTGCTCCGCCAGAGTCTTACTCCCGGATTATCTACCCAGTAGCAGTATTGAAGGAGTCTAAAAATCCTGATCATGCTAACCAGTTTGTGCAGTTTCTGAGTAGTGATTCAGCTAAAACTGTATTTGAGAGCTATGGGTTTATTATGGCGGATAATTGACAATTAACTAACCTATGGAAGATTTCTCCCCTTTATGGATTTCCCTAAAGACTGCTGGCTTGGCTACTATCTTTGCTTTCTTTATGGGAATTACAGTAGCGGGCTGGATGTTTAGCTATCGAGGGAAAGGTAAAGGAATTATTGATAGTATCTTAACCCTTCCGATAGTGCTACCGCCTACAGTAGTTGGCTTTTTATTACTGTTGTTACTAGGTAGAAATAGCCCAGTGGGACAGCTATTGAGGCAATTGGGAGTATCTGTAATCTTGTCTTGGCCTGCGACTGTGATTGCTGCTACTGTCGTTGCTTTTCCTTTGATGTATAAAACTGTATTGGGAGCTTTTAAACAAGTTAATCAGGATTTGATTAACTGTGCCCGTACCTTGGGGGCTTCTGAATGTAGGGTATTTTGGCAAGTGTTGCTACCTTTGGCTTGGCCAGGGGTGATGGCGGGGACAGTTTTGGCGTTTGCGAGAGCTTTGGGAGAGTTTGGCGCTACGTTAATGCTAGCCGGGAGTATTCCTGGCAAAACCCAAACCATTGCGATCGCTATCTTTTTTGCAGCCCAAGCCGGGAGGATGGGGGAAGCACTACTATGGGTGTTGATCATGGTTGCGATCGCTATTGTGGCAATCACCATCATTAACTATGAACAGGGAGTAGGGAGCAGGGAACAGGGAACAGGGACAAAATTGTTTGTACCTCATCAGTATGATAAATATTATAGATTAATCAAGCGTTGCTGGTCAATAATTAGTCACTGGTTACTCCCTTTGCGCAAAACAAACATTCCCTTCTCTAACATAGAAGTAAGGAAGGGATCCCCCCTAACCCCCCTTAATAAGGGGGGGACTAGAGCTTCCCTCATAGAAGCAAGTCAAGGACTTTTAGTAGAGTTACGAAAAGAGGTAACCTCTAGCTTTACCCTAGATGCTAAATTTACTGCTAATGGTAAGCCCTTAGGAATCTTAGGGGCTTCTGGTTCTGGTAAAAGTATGACCCTACGGTGTATTGCTGGTTTGGCTACACCCACTCAAGGCCGCATTGTCTTGAACGGAAGAGTTTTGTTTGATTCCAAACAGGGTATTAATCGTCCTCCTCACCAACGTCGCATTGGTTTTGTATTTCAAAACTACGCCCTCTTTCCCCACATGAATGTCGCTGAAAACATCGGGTTTGGCTTGCAGGAATTGTCCAAAGCCCAAAGGAATGAACGGGTATGGAAATATATTGAACTGATGCATTTACAGGGACTAGAAAAGCGCTATCCTCACGAACTTTCTGGGGGACAGCAGCAGCGGGTAGCCTTGGCAAGAGCAATGGCGATCGCACCAGAAGCGTTACTCTTAGATGAGCCCCTTTCTGCCCTTGATACCTATCTCCGGAATCAGATCGAAATGCTACTAACGGAAATTTTCTCTACCTATCAAGGCGCGACTCTTTTCGTCACCCATAAATTAGAGGAAGCTTACCGAGTTTGTGGTAATCTGTTAGTACTTTCTGAAGGAAAAGTTATTGCTTCTGGCACTAAAGAAGCTATTTTTGAGCATCCTCCTAGCTTTAGGGTAGCACAATTAACGGAGTGTAAAAACTTTTCTCGGGTTGAAATTATTGACGACAAAAAAATTCAAGCCCTGGACTGGAACTGTAGTCTTTCAGTTGTAGAACCGATCAGGAAATCGTTGGCTTATGTTGGCATCCGTGCTCATCATCTGAGATTTCTAAATGAGCCAAATCACGATAATACGTTTCCCTGTTGGCTGGTGACTATGAGTGAAACCCAGCACCGAGTTACACTGTATCTGAATTTATATACTCCTTCTAGGAATACAGAACTTATGGATTGCCCCCTAAATCGCTGGGGGGTTAGGGGGGCGGGGGACTTTGACATGATTC
>WTKN01000074.1 GCA_011524395.1 Moorena sp. SS36440bin_2 | reverse complement strand
GATTTCGTTAGAAAGAAGAGAAGTTATACAAAAAGGCTGGCAGAGAAAACCCTACAAGAAGTTTTAGAAAAAAATATACATAGTGTAGCAAAAGCAGGAATAGTGACGACAGAAGAAATAGAAAGAATGTTAAAAGATGCATCCGAAGGATTATCGGATTTCAAACCGTCCCAGTTAAAAAGACTAGGAATTGATGAGATAGCCCTGGTGAAAGGAAAGGGAAATTACTGTGCTGTATTAGTAGATATAGATTTCCAAAAACTATTAGCAATTTTATAAAAACGTACTCAAGAAGAATTTAGAAAGTTTTTATTAGGATGGGGAGTAGAGGTACTGGAAAAAATAGAAGAGGTCAGCATGGATTTGTGGCTTGCTTACAAAAATTTAGGGATTGACTTAATGCCAAATGCACAAGTAGTTGCAGATAGATTTCACGTTATGGCACAAATAAATAAAGAGCTAGATCAAGAAAGGAAGCGAGAGAAGCAACAAAGAAAAAAATCCCTAGAAAAAGCAAAATCTGATCAAGCAAAAACGAAGCATCAGAAGGTTTTAGAGGTACTAACAAAAAGTAAGTATGCTCTACTTAAGAATGAAAACTATCTTAACAAAGAACAAAAAAAACAACTAAGTGAAGTCAAAAAAATATCTGTTAATCTAAAAAAAATGCATGAACTAAAAGAGAAAATCAGAAAAATTTTTGAGAAGACTAGTAATTGGTACACCGGATTAGTGAAACTGGGGATTTGGTTGTCAAGAGCGAAAAAATATTTCCCCGAGAGCCAAAAAACGATTAACCGATGGCTGGATGAGATAATTGCTTACTTTGATCATAGAACAACCAGTGGTGTCGTTGAGGGTATTAATAACAAACTTAACCTAATTAAGCGCTCGGCTTATGGATTTCGTAATTTTGAAAACTTTCGTTTCGAGATGTTTATTAAACTGGCATTTTAACTGTTAGTTTAGCATAACAAGTACGGAAGAACCATCATTGGCTAATCCTGTTTAGTTGAGGTTTGCTGAAAAGCGATCGCTTTTCTAATTACAGTCGTTAAGCCAAGGGGTGATTGACAGCACAGCTTTTGAATAAAACAGAAAGTACCAGCGTCGAAGCCTCTGCCACAAAGCTGACTGCTGACTACTGATGGCTGAATGCTTACATACCTGTTCTATGGAGTCGCGCAAAAATAACTTACCTATTACAAGCTAATTTTAAGAAGGATTGAGGAACGCCATTCCTTGATCAGCAAGAGTTACACCTCTCAATTAGTATGCACAAATGGAAACTTATTACTGCGCAATTCCTATAGCAAAGGGAACACCAATCCCTAAAACCAATAATTTAGAGATCGAGAATGTAGAGAGCGGGGTAATGGTCTGGTTGGATTACAGACAACCTTTTACTATCTCTAATAAATTTTCTCTGATCTTGCTATCAGTATCAGCGCTAGAATAACTTAGTAACTTTAACAAATTTTCCTTAACTTCCTCTTCTTCTGATTCCAGCTGTTTTTTACCTTCTAAGTCTTCTAAGTTTTGACGCCATTCTCTACGACTTCCAAATGATTGCTTGCTAGCCTGTTTGATAGTTTCGCTATAACCTTCTTCCGTATCCAAATCAAACACAAACATAAAATAAGATATATCTTTTGACATAATCTTATTGGCTATTGCTAAGGCTGATTCATCTGGAGCAACTTGCCAAACTTGTTCAAATACTCGACATAACTCATAAGCCATCGAATTATTACTTTTTTTATAGGCTTCCTGTATTTCCTTGAGTTTTTCACTTTTGCTGACAGTTGTCATGTTGATAACCCCTTATTATTGTTTTGAGATGACACTAAGTTAGTGCAGCACCGATGTATTATAAATCATCGGGGGCTCTGTGCCCAGGGTTGCCGCCGCACCTTGTAATCTTTGTTGAAAGTCGATGAGCGACTGCATCCAGAGCTAAGCATACAGCTAGGTTTAAGCCTGGTCAAGATTGGCCTTTGGTGTTTTAATCGGAACCAAACCGTGAGGATATTATCAATGATCGGACTTAATCATACTGAATCATACTGTAAAAGCGTCTGATCATAAGCGTTTCAAAAGCTCATTATCAGACGCCTTATTTTTCCCAGGATTTATCCAGGGGTAAGTTCAATCTTATTCTGGAAAATTTCCATTCAAGAGGTCTAAGTTGCTAGGATCAGCAGCCAAATTAGTCTGCTCATCTAAGCTGTAAGCACGGGCCGTATTATCATCAAGAAGGTTGTCTTGGGGTAATTCAGGACTATCGGTGGGTTCACCATAGCCATAGACCATGCTATTCCCATGGTCGAATTCTGGTTCTGGACTACCAAGATTGCTCTCTTGGTAAGCATTAAAGCCAGTCCCTGCGGGAATCAGACGTCCAATGATGACATTTTCCTTCAGACCCCTGAGCCAGTCAGATTTACCTTCGATTGCTGCTTCTGTCAGCACACGAGTAGTTTCTTGGAAGCTAGCAGCAGAGATAAATGAATCCGTATTAAGGGATGCTTTGGTAATTCCCAGTAGTACCGGTGTATACTGAGCTGGCGCACCACCAGTGATCGCCATTGCTTCATTCACTGTCTCAATCTGCCGCAACTCCACAAGCTCTCCTGGTAGCATAGTGGTATCACCACCATCGTCTACCCTGACTTTAGAGGTCATCTGACGAACAATCACCTCAATATGCTTATCAGCAATATCAATTCCTTGAGACTGATAAACCGACTGCACTTCATTGACCAAAAATGCCTGTGCCTGTTGCAATCCCTTTAAAGCCGCTTCGTAGACACCTCTCTTTTCGAGACAGTAGTTGAAGAAAATATCTAAAATTTCATGGGGATTGGCTGGGCCATCGGTGATGGGTTCAGCAGTACCGACTTGCTGACCATCGGAAACAATAGCATTTTGCCCAGGGGCAATGGGGTAATCGGTCACGACTCCGTCTGACTCAATTACCTTGATATCAACGGTTTCGCCTTCTTCATAAATAACCTGGGCTTCTCCAGGACGTCTGGCCAAGATACAGGCTTCTTTGGGTTTGCGAGCTTCTAGTAGTTCTTCAATCCTGGGCAAACCTTGGATAATATCCCCTGTCTTGGCTCGTTCAAACACCAGTAGTACCAGGTTATCACCGCGCTGAACCAAGTCTCCCTTGTCAATTTGCAAAATTGCCCCGGCAGAAACTCGGTATGGACGAGCCAGTCGCAGGATAACGGCATCATCCCTTACCTGAACCACCTGACCTGATTCTCCAGCAGGTTTCCCTTCAGCGAGGGTCTTGGTACCAACGACCAAATCCCCTACTTTGACTGTGGCAGGAGAGGTAATCGGGATTGTCACTCGGTCAGCATCCCTGACCACCAGTACTCGGCGAATGGCTTCCAATCCTTCTTGAATCCCCCGGATTTCACCAGCTTCCTTGCACTGAATTTCTGTTCGAGCCACTACCGCACCTGGAGGAATTTCGTCCCCATCTTTGACTAAAATCCGGGTTTTCGTATTGCCCCCTAAAGGATCTGCATTCGTATCCCGGCGCACCACTAAAGACTCCAGGATTACCAGTTGTAATCGCATATCCTCAGAGGTTTCATCCTGATCAGTAGGGACTAACTCAATGTCAGCACTGAGCTGGGATGAACTAGAATGGTCACTGCTAGCATCGGGGCTGCTCATTTCCAATACTAGCTGGGTGCGGAGTAATTCCACCCCATCCACAGACTTGACCCGCTCTCCATCTTTATAGGGAATGCGTTGGAGGGCTCGCAATTCAATGTGGGTTCCTTGGGTAGCTTGGTTGGAATGGTCTTGGGTATTAATGGACGCCTGAGAGGGAACTGCTGGTTCATCTGGTACAGCAAACTCAGTCACTGGCCGCAGCAGCAGTCCCATACCATCAGGTGTGTCAACTGCTTCTCCATAACACAGGTTTTCTACCGTTATCCCTGGCAAATCTTCCGAGCCGGGATAGATCAGCTGACCCTCACTAGTAATGGTCTCTGGTAGGTTCTCCACCAGATGAAATTCCCCAGGCTTAACCACAATTTCCCGGAGGATATCATTTTTTTGGACAACTTCCACTACACCTGACGACTGACAGAAGATATCCTTAACCACTTCTGTGCCTGCTTCCACATATTGACCATCTTCCACAAGCAGCAGGGAAATATCCTTGTTGACCTCATGGCATTCTTCCGGAATCCAGAGTAAGGTACCGCCTTTGGTAACTTCGTAACCTTGCTTGGCTTTACCCCGTTTAGCCACTTCTACACCAGCATATTTAATAATGCCACCGGTTTTAGTGTAGTATTGGTCATCAATCAGTTCCGCCACCACCTGGTGGTTCACTACCTTTGTGCCAGGGGTTGCCTTCAGGGAAAAGTGCTGATTACTGGCGGTGTGAATCACATATTGTTCCCGACCCCCCGTGCTTTCCATTCTCACCTGTGATTGATCCAAGCGGACGGAAGCGGTGATAATGTCAATTTCTCTTTTGCCTGGGGTCAGTCGCACCACACCACCGTTGAGTGTGACTAATTTAGTTTCCGCCAGCACTGTCCCAATCTCTACAGCATCGCCATTTTTCACCACCGGTTCGGCACCAGGGGGTAGGTTATAGACGTCCCCAGATAAAATCCAGAGCAAACCGCTACGTTGGGCAATCCGAGTTGTATTACCCTGTCGATCTGTTTTTTCCTCAGGGACTAAGTCCGCAAATAGCACTTCCCCGGCTAAGTCCGATGCCACATCCTTAGCCGCTTTTTCTGTGGAGGGACGGCTTTTACTGAGGGCTACTTCTGCTAAGAGATCACCCTTGCTGACTGTTTGCCCATCACTGACTAAGACCAAGGAGCCTGCTGTTAAAGGAAAGGTTTTGGCAGAGCCATTAGTTGGTTCCAAAATCAGATCGCCAGCTACTTCCACTTGTTGACGATCGTCACCATGGCGAGTCCTAACTTGGCGGGTACGTAGGCTTTTGCCAAACTTTACTATACCCTTAACGGGAGCAGAGAGCTGACGTGCCACTTCCCCGGTAAACACACCCCCTGTGTGGAAGGTCCGCATAGTCAGCTGAGTTCCTGGTTCCCCAATAGACTGGGCAGCAATAATCCCCACCGCTTCGCCCAAATCCACCATATGCCCATGAGCTAAGCTCCAACCATAGCATCTCTGGCAAACTGACCGCTGGGCTTCACAGGTTAAAGGCGATCGCACCATTACCTCTTTAATACCAGACGATTCAATCTCTTTGGCTAGTTCATCAGATACATCTTGGTTTTGTTTAGCAATTACTTTCCCGGTTTTTGGATGAACCAATTCCTCTGCTACAATTCGGCCTAAGAGCTTATCCGATAGGGAAATTAAAACGCGATCGCCATCGGTCATCGGTGCGATTTTGATGCCCCGACTTGTGCCACAATCAAGGTCTCGTACAATCACGTCCTGGGAAACATCTACCAGACGACGGGTGAGGTAACCAGAGTCAGCCGTTCTCAGGGCAGTATCCACCAAGCCTTTGCGGGCTCCGTAGGATGAGATAATGTATTCTGTTACTGTTAAGCCTTCCCGGAAGTTCGTCTTAATCGGTAGGTCAATAATTTCACCTTGGGGATTAGCCATCAGACCCCGCATACCTACCAATTGCCGCACCTGAGACAAGTTACCCCGTGCTCCGGAAAAAGCCATCATGTACACTGAATTGAGGGGGTTTGTGTCTTTGAAGTTACGGACCACCTCATCTTTGAGAGCCTCAGAGGTTCCGTTCCAGGTATCAATAACTTTTTGAAACCGTTCAACTTCAGTAATTTCACCCCTAGTGAACCGGCCTTCTGTAGCACGAATCATAGCTTCCGCCTCATCTAACATCTGGCGTTTAGCTGGTGGAACTTGCAGGTCATCTACACTGATAGAAACCCCCGCCTGGGTAGCATAGCGAAACCCCAGATCTTTGAGTTTGTCGGCCATTTGGGCTGTCCGGGCACTGCCATATTTGGTATAGGCCCAAGATATCAGCTTTTTTAACCGACCTTTATCAACAATCCGGTTATAAAAAATCAAGTCTTTTTGAGCTTTTTTATCTGCCATGATGCTTTTGAAGGGGATGACTAATTAAAAATTTAGAATTAAGAATTTAGAATTAAGAATTTAGAATCAAGAATGTGCGAATTGATCATGACTAATTTAGAACTAAGACTTGAAAATATTGCCTTTGCGGATTCTAAATTCTATTAAATTTACCCATTCTAAATGCTAAATTCACGCATTCTAAATTCTTAATGCTTACCTTTTACCTAGCCCCATAGGGCTTCTTGAATAGTTTTGTTGTAGATGATCCGACCTGCGGTGGTGCGGATGTACTGGGAAATAAGTTCACCATCGGCTGTTTCCCTTACTCGCCGGTTTTTGTAGACTTTGCTCACCATACCATCCGGTGAAGATTCTTCAGAAATGATCCCCGTTTCTGGTTCATCTGTGTCAACTATGCCGTCATAGCGAACCCAAATATAGGCATGGAGGTGTACTTGCTTTTGTTCGTAGGCTTTGATTGCATCGTCGAGGTTAGCAAAGTAACGACCTGCTCCCTTGGTAGCATTGGGATTTTTGGCGGTTAGATAATAGCATCCCAAGACCATATCTTGACTCGGTGCTATAATTGGGCGACCTGTTGCTGGTGAGAGAATATTGTTTGATGCCAGCATTAACAACCTAGCCTCTGCTTGGGATTCTAGGGATAGGGGCACATGTACTGCCATCTGGTCCCCATCAAAGTCAGCATTAAAGGCTGGACAGACTAAGGGGTGGAGTTGAATGGCACGACCTTCTACCAAAATGGGTTCAAAGGCTTGAATTCCTAGTCGGTGTAGAGTTGGGGCTCGATTTAGCATCACCGGGTGACCTGCAATCACTTCTTCGAGTACGTCCCACACAGTGGGATCTCCCCGTTGAATCAATTTTTTAGCTGCTTTTATGTTATTCACCAGACCCTGACGAATCAGGCGGTGAATCACAAAAGGTTGAAACAGCTCAATCGCCATCTCTCTGGGCAAACCACACTGGTGGATATGCAGCTTTGGCCCGACCACAATCACTGACCGTCCGGAGTAATCGACCCGTTTTCCTAGCAGGTTTTGCCGGAAGCGACCCTGTTTACCTTCGATAATGTCAGAGAGGGACTTCAGGGGTCGATTGTTTGCCCCTACCACCGTCCGTCCTCGCCTGCCATTGTCAATCAGGGCATCCACAGCTTCCTGAAGCATCCGCTTTTCATTGCGGACTATGATTTCCGGTGCCAGAATTTCCTGCAACCGGGCTAGTCGATTGTTGCGGTTGATGACTCGTCGATAGAGGTCATTCAAGTCAGAGGTAGCAAAGCGACCCCCATCCAGTTGCACCATCGGTCGCAGGTCGGGGGGAATGACAGGGATGACACTCAGTACCATCCAATCTGGCTGAGCCCCGGTGCCAATAAAGTTGTCAATGACTCGCAACCGTTTGATGAGCTTAGCTCGCTTTTGACCTTTAGAAGCGGCAATTTCTTCTCGCAGCTTTTCTGCGATCGCATCTAAATCCAAATCCTGTAGAAGTCGTTGCAGAGCCTCAGCCCCAATCCCCACGTCTACCCCAGATAGATCTGAGTCTTCGCTATAGAGCTGCTCCTCAATTTCCAGCCATTGGTCTTCGGTGAGCAACTGTTTATAGCTGAGGTTCTCCGCATTACCTGGGTTTAGTACTACGTAGGCGTTGAAGTAGACAATCTGCTCTACATCCCGCAGGGGCATATCAAGCAAAATACTTAGGTAGCTAGGAATCCCTTTGAGATACCAGACGTGAGCCACGGGTGCGGCTAGTTTAATGTATCCCATACGGTGACGCCTTACCCGGGACTCGGTGACTTCCACACCACAGCGTTCACAGACAATACCTCGGTGGCGCACCCGTTTGTACTTACCACAATGGCATTCCCAGTCTTTCGCTGGACCAAAGATCCGCTCACAGAAAAGCCCATCCATCTCCGGTTTGAGGGTGCGATAGTTAATGGTTTCTGGCTTAGTCACTTCACCGACCATTTGACCGTTGGGAAGAGTCCTTTCTCCCCATTGACGAATTCTCTCAGGAGAGGCAATACCAATTTTTACGTAGTCAAACCGCTGTTCTATTTGGCTTCTCATAATTTTGTCATTTCCCTATTCACAGACACTCCTATAGAGCAACCTTTTAGGCTCCCTCTTCTTCCACCAACTCTTCCTGGTTCAGGGATTCATAGGTGGGTGAGCGTGGTGTTCGATGGCGTTCTGAATCGGTCATTAAATCAACTTCCATATCATTGCTACTACCGTCTTCTGTGGTTTCGACTTTGTGAACAGCTATGTCGAGTCCTAACGATTGGAGTTCTCGCATCAGTACCTTGAAGGATTCGGGAGTACCAGGTCGGGGAATGGCTTTTCCTTTCACAATCGCATTGAGAGCTTCGTTGCGGCCTTGCATATCGTCTGATTTGACAGTGAGCAATTCTTGGAGGGTGTAAGATGCGCCAAATGCTTCTAATGCCCAGACTTCCATTTCCCCAAACCGCTGACCACCTTGTTGGGCTTTACCTCCCAAGGGTTGCTGGGTGACTAGGGAGTACGGTCCGGTGGAGCGAGCATGAATTTTATCATCTACCAAGTGGACTAGCTTTAGCATATAGGCTTGCCCCACTGTGACTGGTTGGTCAAAGGCTTCTCCGGTGCGACCATCGTAGACAGTAATTTTTCCGGCATGCTCCGGATTAAATACCCACTCTTTATCAGGTTGCTCACTGGCTTCTTTAAGCTTGTTATGGACGGTGAGGCGGGATGCTTCTGCGCCGTACATTTCGTCGAAGGGAGTAAGCTTAAATCGGACATTCAGGTGTTCCCCAGCCCATCCTAATAGACATTCAAATACCTGACCCACATTCATACGACTGGGTACTCCCAGGGGGTTAAGTACAATATCTACAGGTGTACCATCGGGCAGGTAGGGCATATCTTCGATGGGCAAAATCCGGGAAATAATTCCCTTATTGCCGTGACGACCTGCCATTTTGTCACCAACCTGGATTTTACGCTTCTGAGCCACATATACACGCACTACCATGTTGGCTCCCGGTGGAAGTTCATCCCCTTGCTCTCTGGTAAATACCCGTACATCTACCACACGGCCTTTTTCACCATTGGGCACTCGCAGAGAATTGTCCCGTACATCCCTAGCTTTTTCCCCAAATATAGCTCGCAACAGTTTTTCTTCTGGTGGCTGGTCTGATTCCCCCTTGGGAGTAACTTTCCCCACCAAGATATCCCCAGCTTCTACCCAGGCTCCAATCCGAATGATCCCGGTTTCATCTAACTGACGCAGGGCATCTTCCCCAACATTGGGAATTTCTCGGGTTATTTCTTCCGGACCTAGTTTAGTCTGTCGGGCTTCTATTTCATACTTTTCAACGTGAATACTTGTGTAGACATCATCGTAAACTAGCCGTTCACTAACCAGGATGGCATCTTCGTAGTTATAGCCTTCCCAAGGCATATAAGCTACTAGAATATTTTGTCCCAGGGCGATTTCACCCCCTTCTGTAGCAGAGCCATCTGCCAGTACCTGACCGGCCACCACTTCATCTCCTACATACACCAAGGGTCGTTGATTTAAGCAGGTATCTTGGTTAGAGCGCTGATACTTTTGGAGGGAGTATTCAATAATTGCTGGGGTTTCTTTTGGTTGGATAGGGCTAGGAAATTCTAACTCATTCTCATTTCCCTTTTCCCCTGGCAGGGCTGGGGTATCTGTGGTGGTGGTTTGATAAGGCTGTAACCGAATTGTGTTGGCATCGACATACACCACCTCACCATCACAGGCAGCCACCACGACCATACCTGAGTCTCTAGCAGCCTGGGCTTCCAATCCTGTTCCCACTAAGGGGCGCTCAGGTCGAAGCAATGGCACAGCTTGCCGCTGCATATTTGAGCCCATCAGAGCTCGGTTAGCATCATCATGTTCTAAGAAGGGAATTAGAGAGGTCGCAACGGAGATAATTTGCACTGGTGATACCGCCACATAGTCCACTTGGTCAGGGGTGGTGGTGGTGAATTCTTGTCGATATCGGACTGGTACAGACTCTCCCAGGATATAACCTTCCTGATCTAAGGCAATATCACCTGGTGCTACCCTCAGGTCATCTTCTTCATCTGCGGTCATGTACAAGGGCGGTCGGTCTTTTAGGACTCGCCCATTTTCTACTGGGTAAGAAGGAGTTTCAATGAAACCATAATTATTCACCCGAGCATGGGTTGCCAAGGAGCCAATCAGACCCGCATTGGGACCTTCTGGAGTTTCAATGGGGCAAATTCTACCATAGTGAGATGGATGAATATCCCGCACTGCAAAACCTGCCCGTTCGCGAGTTAACCCCCCAGGACCTAGGGCAGACAGACGCCGTTTATGGGTCAATTCAGCTAATGGATTGGTCTGATCCATAAACTGGGAAAGCTGAGATGACCCAAAAAATTCCTTAATCGCTGCTACTAGGGGTTTGGGGTTTACCAATGAGGCTGGGGTAAGGGTATCGGATTCTGAAACGGTCATCCGTTCCCGAATAATCCGCTCTAGGCGATTTAGTCCCACCCGCACTTGGTTTTGCAACAGTTCACCAACAGAGCGCACTCGCCGATTTCCTAGGTGGTCAATATCATCTGTGCTACCAATGTCAAATTCCAGGTTGATTAGGTAATCAATTGCACCGAGTATGTCTTGGGGGGTCAATACCCTTACGGTGTCAGGAATATTCAGTCGTAGTTTTTTATTGATTTTGTAGCGACCGACCCGACCTAGGTCATAACGCTTCTGGTCAAAGAAACGGGATTCCAATAACTGCTGACCACCACTAACAGTAGGAGGTTCCCCAGGACGCAGCTTTCGGTACAGCTCAAGCAGGGCTTCTTCTTCACTGGGGTTCCCTTCTTTGTCAAGGGTTTTTTGATAGTAGTCTGGATGGCGCAGAGCATCTATAATCTCACTATCACCAAGCCCCAACGCTTTTAAAAGCACCTGTGCAGACAGTTTACGGGTTTTGTCGATGCGCACCCACACTAAGTTATTTTTATCGGTTTCAAACTTCAACCAAGCACCCCGGTTGGGAATCAAGGATGCTGAGTAGGTACGACGTCCGTTTTTATCGGTTTCAGACTTGTAGTAAACCCCTGGAGAGCGCACAATTTGGTTAACAATGACTCGCTCAGCACCATTAATGATAAATGTGCCTCGGTCTGTCATCAGAGGCAAATCACCGATGAAGACTTCTTGTTCTTTGATCTCGCCGGTTTCTTTATTAATCAGGCGGGTATGAACGTACATTTGTACGGCGTAGGTACTATCTCGCCGCTTCGCTTCATCCACATCATATTTAGGAGACTTAAGCCTGTAGTTTTGACCCAAGAAGTGCAGCTCCATTTTGCCAGTGTAGTCGGTAATCGGCGAGAAGCTATTGAGTTCTTCAATTAGCCCCTCCTCCAAGAACCAGCGAAAGCTAGCACGCTGAATTTCAACTAAGTCTGGCAACATATAGGTTGCTGTTGTGTAAGTCTGATTAGTCATGGGGTCTGTTCTTCACTCTTTTTAAGTCAGCGCCGATTTTGATTCCCTTCCCAAGGCAGTACTTGTACTTGAACAGTTGCTTGAAACTTGGGTTCGAGCTAATAGATACTAGATAAACTGTTATAATTGACACTCCCACAGATAACGTCAAGGTGGAATTATTAAGCTGAACACCACCGGAGCTCAGTTTTAGATGTTCATAGCTTTGAATCAAATGGCTTAGAGTGCCTTCAATCTTCCACTTCTCGCGCATCCATCCGTGGTGATTTAAACCATTTCTATTACTAGATTGACAGAAACTCAGGCATCAGGAAAACAACCAAAACACTCTAGTGGACTATACTGGACTTGGACTACTTGCTAGTGGTGCTAGTTGTGGTTTTTACACTTTTCACCGTCGATATGCCCTGCTATACACATGGGATTTGCTTAGGGTGTGCTTAGCTGGACACTAAAACCGTTGTGGGGCTTGTCGTTGGGTTAGTTTTATTCAGACTAACCAGGGTAGCATTTTATCTTTGTTTTGTCAACTCTCCTTTGGTAAGCCTCTCCCAAAAGTACTATTCAAATTGGCGCTTCTTGAGTTGCTGTTGATAGGCTCAGACCAAAAAGCTGACAGGCATTTTGGGTGGTAAGAGCCGCCAACTCTTCTACAGATATCCCTCGTAATCCGGCAATGCACTCGGCTACATAGCGGACATAGGCTGGTTCATTTCGTTTTCCTCGCTTGGGGACTGGTGCAAGGAACGGACAATCTGTTTCGATGAGTAAGCGATCGCTAGGTACCATGGTGGCTGATTCTTTGACCTGAGTGGCATTCTTAAAGGTCACAATGCCACTGAAGCTAATGTAAAACCCCAAATCCAAAAACCACTGTGTCTGTTGAGGATTTCCTCCCCAACAGTGCATCACACCTCTTATTGATCCGGTACTTTCCCAAAATTCTTGCAGTATGCCCCTCATTTCTGCCGCAGCGTCACGGCAGTGGATAATCAGTGGCAACCGGAGTTGCTTGGCAATCCCTAGTTGGGCTTTGAACACTTCTATTTGGTGCTGTTGGTTCTTGGCTTTATAGAAATCCAAACCCGTTTCTCCGATGGCTACAACCCTAGCATCAGAGCGGGCTAGGGTCAAAATATGATTTTCCGTTTCGGAAGTCCATTTTTCGGTATCTAAGGGGTGTAAGCCTACCGCAAATGAGAGTTCGGGAAATCGCTCAGCTAGAGTTTGGATGCCTGTAAACTCAGACGGTTCTACACAAGAGTGAACTAGACGAACCACACCAGCTTCTAGCCATCGCTGCCGTAATTGCTCTAACTCCGACTCAAAGACATCGAAGTTGATATGGACGTGGGTATCAATCAACTGCATCAATACAGTTTTTAATCTATTTATCTATTTTCAGTTTAATTAACAGAGGTTTTTGCGCTAATTACTAATTGCAGCACTTCCCGCTCCGCCAGCTTAGTGAGGCAATCTGCTCATACAGCAGGTGACTCGGTCACACTAGGGTTAAGTTTAACCTCTATAGCTTTGAGCTTTTTGGCAAGATTTGCTTTTTTCCGAGCGCCATTATTACGATGAAGTACCTTACGCTTGACAGCCTTGTCAATTTTGCTGTATGCTTCTGACATTCGGCGTTTTACTTCTTCCAAGCCCTCTGGACTTGGTTGGCTTTCGTACTCTTCTAAGGCAGCACAGTAGTTCTTTGTCAGCGTTTTCACCGCTGATTTGTAGGCTTTGTTCCGAACTCGGTTCCGTTCGGCTATTGTTATGCGTTTGAGGGCAGACTTGTTATTAGCCACAGCAGTGTTTACTTAACTTAATTTAGTTTAGGAGTTACGTCCAGTAGAAAATGGTATGATACCAGAAATAATATTATACCACATATCATATTAAACTAGTATCAACACGGATAGCGTAACCCAAGCATCACCCTCTTTAAGCTATATTCTTAAAGTAAGTCCAGAAAACATAGATACCTTTGATCAGGAATAAGTGTATAAACCTGGTCTAGGACGAGCAACACTAGCGTGATGGGTACTCCGACTCCATGCTGCGAATCATAACTGAGCAGGCTGAGGCACAAACTGAACTGCGACGTATCCGCGATCGCACGGCTTCTGACCAAATGCTGAACAAAGAGGCAACTGTAAGGGAAGTTTTACAGGCAGTGAAGCGCCAAGGAGACGTAGCGCTCCTGCACTACACTGAGGAATTTGATCAGCTGAAATTGAGTCGAGAACAACTGCGAGTCAGCGGTTCGGAACTAGATGCGGCTTACCAACAGGTCTCCAAGGAATTACTCGATGCAATTCAATTAGCCGCCAGACAAATCGAGGCATTTCATCGACAACGAGTTCCCAAATCCTGGGTGCAATTTGGTGAAGATGATGTGGTTTTAGGAAAGCGCTACACTCCTGTAGATAAGGCTGGACTATATGTTCCTGGAGGTAGGGCGTCCTATCCCAGTACTGTGTTAATGAATGCTATTCCAGCCAAGGTAGCTCAGGTAAAAAAAATTGTAATGGTCACCCCACCAAGACCTGATCAAAGTATTAATCCGGCTGTGCTTGTGGCTGCTCAAGAAGCTGGTATTGATGAGATTTACCGGGTAGGTGGTGCCCAAGCAATTGCCGCCTTAGCCTTTGGGACCGAAACCATTCCCAACGTGGATGTGATTAGCGGTCCGGGTAACATTTACGTAACCCTGGCTAAGAAACTTGTTTACGGTATTGTAGGGATTGACTCCCTCGCTGGTCCTTCTGAGGTATTAATTATTGCCGATGAAGCAGCTGAGCCAGTTCATGTGGCTGTCGATCTATTGGCTCAGGCAGAACATGACCCAATGGCAGCAGCCATTCTCCTGACCAATGATGCTCAATTAGCTAAACAAGTGCAGGGGCAAGTCCAGCAGCAACTAAAAGACCATCCACGACGCCTGTTGACAGAAAAAGCGATCGCTCACTACGGTCTAATTGTTGTTGTTGATTCTTTGGAAGCGGCAGCACAACTGTCTGATGAGTTTGCTCCAGAGCACTTAGAACTAGAAATTAAACAACCTTGGGACTTACTAGACTATATCCACCACGCTGGGGCAATTTTCTTGGGGAATTCAACCCCTGAAGCAGTAGGTGATTACTTAGCTGGACCAAATCACACCCTACCAACTTCAGGTGCTGCTCGTTATGCTTCTGCCTTAGGTGTGGAAACCTTTATGAAGCACTCCAGTTTGATTCAGTATTCCGACCGAGCCCTCCATAAAGTGGCTGGTGCTATTGAGACTCTTGCTGAAGCAGAAGGTCTACCATCTCACGCTGAGTCTGTGCGCTTACGAACTCAGCTTAATGCTGGGGGGTCAAAGGGAGTAGAACAATAATATAACAATCATCTAGTTAAAGCTCTGTCAGTAGTCAGGTAGTTACTGATTGCCCATAATGCGCAAATTTAGAATTTAGAATTTAGAATTTAGAATTTAGAATTAGTTGATTTTTCATTCTTCATTCTTCATTCTTCATTCTTCATTGTCCATTCTCCATTCTCCATTCTTAATTATTCATTCTTTATTCTGTATTGTTACTCTTTAGCACGGAAAATCCCAAAAACTGAGGTGAAGCCGTGTAAAAACGTACTACTGCCTACTGGCCCAATTTCCCCGTTACAGAAGAAGCCCGCCAGCTGAATATCCTTGATGTAACGGTGGAACATTTGGGAATCAAAATTAGGTTTACCGTAAAGCCCTTCTCCTCGCCCCAGATAGGAAAACATCAAAGCACCAGCAGCTTGAGTGGTGTTAGTTTGCTTTTGATAGTCCTCAAGAAGAAGTGCCAAGTCTTCCTCTGAAGTTTGAGCATCTCTGAGGTGGAACTGAATACGTTGACCAGGTCGAATCCGATCAGCAATAGCGATCGCACCAATCCTCGGATCTACACCTAACAGATTGCGGATCAGAAAGTCTCCGGGATCCAACTGTTGTTTAAACTCATCTCGGGCAACTCCCACAAAGAGTGAATGTTGTGCCAGCTTACGGTCTGCCTCATCCATACTTTGGATTAACTCGCGCAACACCATTAATGGGGGATGGGATGCTGGCTCACTGCTGGTGATCTTGCCTTGATCGAGGGCTGTCAATTCCAGCAGGATATTCTGGTCTGCTTTAGTCACCTGATAGGTTTGACCGATAGGACGACAGCCCTGAGCAACAATGGTTTCTAATACAACATTGCCGCTTAGAGCAACCCCCACAGTTCCTTCATGGTAGAGAGACTTTGCGACTTGGGTCTGGTCTTTCAGGCAAAACAAGCCATTTTTAACCATCATAGAGCTACCACTAGCCACTCCTCCTACCTTGACTGACCCTGGATAAGCATAATCCAACCCTTGGAGCAAATCATTTATTTTAGATGACGAGGGGTCAGAGAATAAAATAAACTGGGGCTGCTCTTGGGGGGAAATGCCAATCAAGTCCACCCAAGCATCAGGAGAACTATCCAAATCTGGCAAGGTGTCTTCAGGGATATGAAAGCTATGGACACTAACATCAGGCAAACAGGCTAGGCTGACGCTTAGGGCTGGTCCTTCCTCAACTTCCACAGGTTGACCATTGGTGTTCATCCCAATGATGCCACTCCCACCACAACCAATCAACACGGGTACAGACAATCGTTCCTGGAGCAGGGGGATTAGGCGAGGATACTCGCTGGCATAGGCAGATGAGATGAACACCAGACCCAAATCTGCTCTTGAAGGCAAGGACTTTTCAAGGCAGTCTGCCACTTCGGCCACTGCCGCTTCTAATGATGCACGGGTTGATAGAGCATTTGCCCACTTGATCACATTAGCCATCTATATCTACCTATTTCACTCCCGATACCATTCCCTATTGAGGGGATTGGCCACTCCTCAAGGTTTTATGATAACGGTGAACTACCACAGACTTCCACTAAGCCTTACCTGATAATGAGCAGAGGATTTGTTGTGTGACACTAAAATTAATATAACGTAATCTAAGTTAGTGTTTATCAAAAGAAGCGCGTTAGCGCGGGAACGAAACTGTTTTTATTAAGGCGCGCCGCTTCTTAAGAAATCTGCCTAGATTTGCCTAACTATCAATCGCTATTGCCATATTAGCCATCCCCTCTCATGCAATTTAAGGGTAACAATTCGTGTCGATAGTGGCGCTTATCAGACAGACTCCTTTAAATTCGCAGTTCCTCTAACTCGAAGTCCTTCCTCAAGTCAGCCATGGTAAGAAGGGTAATGACTAAAGGTGAAAGGGTACTTGCACCCTAACCACTCTATTAAGTTAGCCGGGTGCCCTTGACCCATTAAGAATTAAATTCCCATGATTGTCGCACCGCTATGTCAAGATCTGTCGATTAAAAGGGGAATGGGTTAAGAGTTCTAGAAGTGGTGTAAGGGACTAGGGGGTAAGGGAAAATTGGGAGAACCTTAAAAAATAAAGAACAAATTTGTGTTAAAGCATGTCTTTTGCTTTAACCTAAGAAATTAGAGTAGCTAATTGTAGGGCTCTTAGTTAATTCCCTGGTAATTTCTGGTTAATCCGGGATTTCCTAGCTAAGATGCAGGTTTGGGAGCTTTGTCCGATTGTTGTAGTGGTCACGACACCTACGAATCACCGCCATTTCGTAGCCCTGTCGCTAGTAGTTAAGATCAGGGAAACATGTGCTGCTAGTCCAACCAGCCTTTACAACATTCTCTTAATGCAGTCGCTCATGGGGGAAACCATGGCAGCTCGGTCTTGGGGGTTCCCCCCAAGACCGAGCTGCCTCCCCAAGACCGCGCTGCATCGCTGCCGTTCCCGGAAGCGGGACAAAGTCTGGCAAACATTACCCCTGATAGGAGTTGCACAAAACCTAACCAACTAGGTCGTCTTTTCAACGAAATTACTAGTTATTAAGCCTCCTATCGTTAAATATTTTGCTAAGCGGGGTTGGTGACTACTACCCATCCTATCAGCAAAATAAAAATAGACATAATCAAGTTATAAAAGCGAAAGACAGATGAGCGAATTACAAGAGAAAATAGACCAAGAGCGTGAACAAGCTAGAGCCGTTTGTGATGCTGAAGGTTCGTCTTCAGCAGAATGTGCAGTAGCTTGGGATAACGTAGAAGAACTGCAAGCAGAGGCTTCCCATCAGCGGCAAAATACCGAGCCCAAAAACTCCCTTGAGCAGTACTGTGATGATAATCCTGATGCAGCTGAGTGCCGGGTATATGACGACTAGACTTTAGGATTGTTCTGCCAAATACTCTGGATAAGGGTAGCAGGAGCAAATCCCCGATTAGGATTTGCTCCTGCTACCCTTTTTGGTGGCGTTACTGGCCTGATGCTTTCCTTGGCTTTGTTTCTAGATTTCCAGTATGGGCATTGGTGCAATAACATAGATCAAGGTCATTTCGGCAACAAGCAATGCAAGATGAAATTATTCAATTACTGGTTTGGATGGACTACCGTTTGGCAGTTCTGTTCACAGTATTTATCCCCTTGATGCTGCTAATTTGGGCATTTTTCCAGAAAGCAGATGCGATGGTACGGCTGTTGATTATCTATTGGCGTGTTTCCAGTCTCCTAGCGATTACAGTTTACTTGTTGATTGTCGGTTGGCCGATTGCTTATGTGTCTGCTTTGAGCTCCCGTATTCTAATCCCGATCTCCCTCTGGTTTTGGGTTGACTTGAATGAGGAGATTGATGATAGACCAGCTACTTCCTTGAAGCTAGCACTGACATCTTGGCGTTGGGCAATGACTATTTACTGTACTCTGGGCACAATTGCCAGTATTCCATTTCTACGTTGTGCCTTTGTCCCAGGAGCAATCACATCTGGATTTTGTCAGGTGTTGAGGCAGCCGCCTTTGTTATTCAAACAGTATTTCCATGCTGGTTATACCCCTGGATTTTTGGGTTTTATGGGAATGGTGGGATTATTCTTTTATGTCCTTTATTTAAGCTATTTCGTTCTGTTTCGACTCGGCAAACAAGGACGATCAGCTATTGAACCATGAAATGGGTTTTGACTTTGGATTTTTTAGGGCGGTAGCATCTTCTTTGAGACTCCCCACGGCATAAACGCCGTGGGGAGTCTTGCTTCAAATAAGGTAAGCATATGCCCTGCGCCAACAGCAGTCAGCGGTCAGCCGTTAGCTTATTTTCTTCAAAAGCTGAACGCGTACGGGTGCGAATAGCACATAAGCTGTTCGCGTAGCGCAAACGCCACAACTACAAACTCACAACTGAAAACTCACAGATTATGGATTCCATTGGTAGGCGTCTAGAACAATACACCATCAAATGCCCAAAAGAGGTATTGATCGTTACCGCACAGATAGCTGGTGAACAGGATCAAATTGCTATTTTTAAAGGTTTTTCTAGTTCTTTAATGCGCCCGACATCCTTTGACCCAGATGTAGCGGTCTTACCAGCACAGGCAAAGATCATTAGCATAGATCGAGTGGCTGCTCCCTATAATCCACAGTCTCCTCGTTATATTCAGCAAGGACTGAGTTTGGAAGCTATCGAAAAGTTGTTAGAGAATGCTGGTGTTTAATTCAACATCCTTGGCAGGTGGTGGCGGCTAAGTTCCAAGGGAAGAAGGTAAATTTTGGTAAAGTTTTGCCCGAAGGCCCTTGGGACCTAAGTGTATTTGGATCTAGTTAGTTAATTTTGATAAAGTCTTGCCAGAAGCCTAACAGAGCTAAATCTACTTTAGATCTAGTTAGTCAATGGTTGAGTAAATCTTTGATAAAGCCTGGTCAAAGCGCTCACAGGGCTATATGTACTTGGCTCATAATCTGAATGTACTTGGATCATAATCTGATCACAAGAATATATTTGTTCACAAGCATGGGTTGGATGTATTGATGGATATCTACCAAAGCAAAATAAAGTGTTATTCTCCACAGTGAGTGTGTAATGTGAGGAAATAGAAATTATGGTTACATCCCCTGTCCGTATCCAGGGATGGAATAGTGCTGAGTTCTCATCGGAGAATCAGCCAATTAACTCCCCCAATGTCAGGTTACCTTGGCAACCCCTAACTCTACCCACAACCCCATTATTCGGCACCGATGGCATTCGGGGACGAGCAGGAACATTGCTAAGTGAAGATTTGGCTTTACAAGTGGGTTTCTGGGCTGGTCTTGTCTTACAGGAATACTCAGCTGTACCAGGACCGGTGATTTTGGGGCAGGATTCGCGCAATTCTAGTGATATGTTGGCCACAGCTTTAGCTAAGGGTCTGACTACAGCAGGTTTAGAGGTGTGGCACCTGGGATTATGTCCCACTCCTGGTGTTGCCTACCTATGCAGTGCTACAAGTGCCATCGGGGGTGTGATGATTTCTGCAAGTCATAATCCTCCAGAAGATAATGGGATTAAGTTTTTTAGCGGGAAAGGCACTAAGCTATCTCAGGAGCTGCAAAAGCATATAGAAGCTGGATTGAGGGGTTTTACTGATCAGGGTGTAGTTAGTAAAACCCAAGGGAAGTATCACTATCGCCCAGGGTTGGTCACCGATTATGCCGCAGCACTTCACCGTCCTCTGAAAGGACTGACGAATTTACAAGGGATGAAGATTGTGCTGGATTTGGCTTGGGGGGCAGCAGTGCGACTCTCAGGACAAGTATTTGAGCAGTTGGGGGCACAAGTCATTTGCTTACATGACCAGGCAGATGGCGATCGCATTAATGTCAATTGTGGCTCTACTCACCTCGAACCTCTCAAAGCTGCGGTAAAAGAATACCAAGCAGATCTTGGGTTTGCGTTTGATGGTGATGCAGACCGATTGATGGCAGTAGATGCCCAGGGTCGGGAAATCAATGGAGATTACATCCTCTATTTTTGGGGTCAAACCTTACGTGCTGCCCAAAAGCTACCAGAAGACCTAATGGTAGCAACGGTAATGGCAAATTTAGGATTTGAACGAGCCTGGAAGCAATTGGGGGGTAAATTCCTACGGACAGCGGTCGGAGATCAGCATGTCCAAGCTAAAATGCTCCAAACTGGAGCTATGCTAGGGGGTGAGCAATCGGGACATATCATCTGTCACCATTATGGTTTGACTGGGGATGGCATGTTAACTGCTTTACATATAGCTTCTTTGGTGCGTGAATCTGGGATGACCTTAGCAGAGTTAGTAGACCAAAGTTTCCAGACTTACCCCCAATTGCTGCGTAATGTCAGGGTAGAAGACCGAGAACGCCGACGTCGATGGCAAGAGTGTGAGGCCATCACGAATGCGATCGCAAAAGGGGAAGCCGCCATGGGAGACCAAGGTCGAATTCTGGTTCGTGCTTCTGGTACTGAACCCCTGATCCGGGTCATGGTCGAAGCCGCCAATTCTCAACTTGCTCACCACTGGACATCAGAGTTAGTTAATGTCGTTGAGCGATCTTTAGCTAACTGATTAGCTAACTGATTGACCAAAATGCTTCCAGCAACTGTTCACCATATAACTGACATCATTAACTTGTATTTTTGTTGACTAACATCGGTTAAGTAATCGGTTTATGGTTGACGGTTTATGGTTTATGGTTGACGGTAAATCATCAACCCTGATCTGAGTCTTTCTTGAGGGTCTCTCTTGAAGAGAACTCTTTGCCCATCTACAGTCAAAAACTAGATCGGTGGAAAGCGTCAGGAAAAAGGGTTAAAAATCCTGAACTTAATATTTCATAAGGGTGCATCGGAAACTATTGGCAGTATTTTCGCGCTTCTTATAGCTGACGAAATGCTTGATTACTTTCAAGGGTTCAATAACGTCATGGCTACCTCACCCTAACATTAAAAATCCCGTTACTTTGGCTAAATTAGTCAAATTCATGGGATTTTTTTTACCTTGTTTTTCTATCAAGATAGGTTAATCATGCTAGTTTTTGTAATTCCACTCAAGAGTCGAAATGTTTCCAAGTCTTGGGAACATGTATCTAAATTATTTGAACGCTGTGCTAAATCAGTATGTAATCAAACATCATCGGAATTTAGAGTAATCGTTGTTTGTAATGAAAAACCACAGATTACATTCAGTCATCCCCATATCATTTATCTTGAGGTTGATTATCCTACTCCCAAAGAGCCAAGTCAGAGGCTTAGAGGAAATACAGATAAAGGACGTAAGCTTTTAACAGGATCAACCTATGCTCGTCAATTTAACCCAACTCATGTTATGAATGTCGATGCCGATGATTGTGTTAGCAAACAGTTAGCGGAATTTGTTAGGCACAATCCTCAGGGAAATGGCTGGTTTATTAATAGAGGTTATAAGTATCGAGATGGGGAAGATTGTTTATATTTAAAACGAAAACAATTCTATCAAATGTCTGGGACAGCGAATATTCTTAGATGGGATTTACTAGATTTACCTGAGAAACCTGAATACAATCGGGGTTATGGCTACTACAAGTTCTATATTGATCATGGGAAAGTTAAAAGTATTTTAGCCAACAAGGGAACCCCTCTAAAACCATTACCATTTTCTGGTAGTGTTTATATCCTTGGTACTGGTGAGAATATATCAGGAAATGAAGAAAGATTATCCTTTAACATCTTCAATCGAAAGGCTTTGAGCAAATCAATTTGTGATGAATTTGGCTTATACAAGCTCCCTTGACCGTCGCGTAAACACCAATTGAAACTTGAACATGCCAAATTAGAAGAAAATAATAACATCGATAGACAATGGGATGGTTCTGCCATGGTCAAAGGTCGGTCAAAATCTAAGTCATCAAAGAAAGGGAAAACGCCATCTGAGACCACAACCTTAAATCTGAAGCAACAGTTAGCTCAAAAACGCCGAGCGCAACGGGCGCGTAGAGAAGTCATCCAAATTATTACTATGACAGCAGCTTTTGGAGCCATTATCGGGGTGTTGCTGGCTCTGGTGGTTGATCCTAAAGCTGGTGCAGCTGCAGTAGCTGGTCTGCCTTGTCTGGTTCTGTCCTATAAATATCCTCGCAAAGCACTTTGGGCATTCATGATCTATATGCCTTTTAGTGGCACAATCATTTACGCCATTGGCAATAGTCCATTGCTCCAGCTGGCTAAAGATGGTATCTATATCCCGGCTTTGATTGGCCTCATACAAGAGTGTAAGCAGCAAAGAAAACCGATCATAGTAGCCAAGTCCCTAATGGTACCATTAGGCATTTTGTGTGCATCAAGTTTGCTGACACTTTTGTTTGCTAATGGTGCCCAGCAACTACTTCCCCCCTGTTCAGATTTACCAGGGATGCGTAGAGGTATAACCTGCGAAGATGGACAGCCGATACTAATGGGAATTTTGGGTTTGAAAGTTTTTTTGGGATACATTCCCTTAATCTTTTGTGCCTACTACCTGATCCATAGCAAGAAAGAATTACTCTTCCTCTCAAGGATGTTCACAGTTCTGGCTATTATGTGCTGTAGCCTGGCCTTTATTCAGTACATGATGCTCAAAACTGGTAGATGCGCTGGAACCCAATTCAGAGAAGGGGTTGCGTTATTCAAAGCTTCCCTAGACGCTAGATGTTTTGTGGGTGGGTCTTTACTGTATAGTCCTCAAGTGGGACAAATCCGCTTACCGGGAACTTTTGTTGCGCCTTGGCAGTGGGGTTGGTTCCTGATTTCTAATGCCTTTTTTAGCTTTGCTACTGCTTTCAGCGACCCCTCAGGTCGTTGGCGGAGTGTTGGTTTAGCTGGCATGGCATCGGTTTTTGTTCTGGCAGTAGTCTCTGGTCAGCGGATTGCTCTGGCTTTGGTGCCAACTGTCACCGTAATCCTGATGGTTTTAACAGGTCAAGTCACTAACCTTAAACGATTTTTACCTATTTTGGGGGGATTAGGACTTTTATTGGGAATTGCTGCAACTGCTTTTCCTGAAGTAGTTCAGGAACGGATAGATAGTTTGATCGGTCGTTGGGAAGCTGCACCAGCGGATGATTTTATCCTTCATCAATTTGCTTTTACCTGGCATAGACTCAGAGGATCATTAATTGGTTTGGGATTAGGACGAGCGACTAACTCTGCTCGTGTTTTCGGTAAAACCAGTTTGGTAGAAACTTGGTTTCCCAAAGTGATGCATGAAGTTGGTCCGCTGGGGCTGCTGGCTTTTCTAATATTTGTAACTGCGATTACTGTACTTACCTTCAAGGCTTACCGCTCAGTGAAAAACAAGGATTTGCGGAGTATCGGTGCCAGCTATTGGGTATTTATTTTGTTTATTAGCTACCAAACCTATTACTATCCCTTAGATGTAGATCCAGTGGCAGTATATTATTGGTTGATGACTGGTATTATCCTCAAGTTGCCGGAAATAAATCGCCAAGAACAAGAAGAACTAGAGAAATTAGAGGCAGCACAGGAAAACGACCCTAAACTTAAAAAGAAAGGACGTATCAAGGCATCGAAAAAGGGAAAAGGAAAACGGCAAAAAGCAAAAGCCAGGGTAAGGGCTATAAAAATTTAGGGTTCTTCAGTACCTGGTATGCTAAATTTCCAGTTAACAAAACTCATAAAGCTTACTGTGTAAGGGTTATGAGGCTATTTGACTAATAAAATTTTCTGAATACTGCTCCCTGCTCCCTGCTCCCTGCTCCCTGCTCCCTTTGCCAAAGTGTTGATTTAGCATAACAAGTACGGAAGAGCCAAATTTAGTAAACATGTGATAGCGATGCAGAGGTGCGACCCGTGGCGAATTTAATTCGCCTAGCGATGCAACGCGGTCTTGGGGGTTCCCCCCATGAGCGACTGCATCAAGACACGGAAAGCGTACCTAAGTGGTCTTGAGGGTTCCCCCCATGAGCGACTGCATCAAGAATAGATCTAGGATTACGACAATATTAAACCTTGATTTATAGCACTATTGCGATTTTTTTTACCAAGTTACACTAGCCCAAAACTCTAATTATTACTCCGAACATGATATTAGTATAAAAACCAATTTTTATTACAAAAATGATCTAAATAAGCGGGAGGGTTTTATGAAAAAAACCATCAATTTATCCATAAATAAAAAACTCTTTGGAACTCCTTCCTAATGCTCCCTGCTCCTTCGGTGATCCAATGTTCCATGTTCCTTTTTGCCATCAATTCTATATACTTTAGTAGCAAACATAATTAATGTTCTGATTGTTTAATGAACATAGGAATTTTATACACCGGGGGCACTATTGGTTCTGTGCAGGGACCCGATGGGCTGTATCCACTAGATACTGTTGGTTTCCAAAAGGCTTTTGATGAGAATATTTTGCCGATTATTCAAAGTCAATATCCCGATTGTACGATTGGGTATATTGATATCGGGTTTGGCCCGAGTAACAGCACTCTCGACAGTACCAACTTGCAGCCCCAAGACTGGTGTATAATTGCGATCGCAATCTTGGAAGCCTACGATAGCTATGAGTCTTTTATTGTACTCCATGGCACGGACACCATGGCCTGGACAGCTTCCATACTGTCGTTTTTGATGACGGGGCTGGATAGGGATGGCAACTATAACGCTTTGTTGAGCAAGCCGGTGGTTGTGACTGGGTCCCAATTGCCACTATTTGTAGAGAAAGCCGATTCTTCCTATACTGTACGCTTCAACACCGATGCTCTCCAAAACGTCTGTGGTGCAGTAACCTCCTGTTGTGAAGGTGTACCTGAAGTTTGTCTTTACTTTGATTCCACCTTAATGAGGGGCAATCGTACGGTGAAGACCAACGCCAGTGAGTTCAAAGCCTTCTCTACTCCTAACTATCCCAATATTGGAGAATATGGCTTAGACTTTGATGTCAACAACAAAGTAGTGCGCCCCTTACCAACAGACCCCTCCCTGGCACTCTCTGTCAAGGGCGAGGCTGCTTATGACGCTTTGTCAGCTCAACTGACCTACATTAACGATCATATTAACAACACTACCGTTCTTCCCTTTTCGGCTTTCCCCGCCTATTATGATGTCTCTGCTGACCCCAATACCAGCGTACTTGGGGATATGCTGGCGGCCTGTATTAATCAGGGAGTAGATGGTTTAATTCTGGAGTCTTATGGGGCAGGGAATTTCCCTTCTGGTAATCCAGACACTCCTGAGAATGGGGCGATTTACAAAACTCTCGACGAAGCTGATAACAATGGTACGGTGATCGTTGACTGTACACAGGTTCTCAGCGGGACTGTTAATTCCCAGACTTATGCAGCAGGCTCCTGGCTGAGTCAGGTAGGAGCAGTTGGTGCCTATGATATGACCCCAATTGCGGCTGCAAGCAAGCTGACCTACTTAAAACTGTTAGCTAAATACAATAACTGGAATCAATACAAGATTAAGGAACTGATGATGACCAATCTCGTGGGCGAGATTATGGATGTCAATGTTCTTGATGCCAGAGGAGAGGGCTTCTTAGCCCCTGGAGAAACTATTATGGCTCTCGATGGCACTGCAATTTTGACCAACGAGCCCGGACAGGGTCCAGTCTTAACTGGCACTAGCTTAGAAGAGCCTTTCGTTTTCCTTGAGGATCCCAGCTCTGCCAAGTTGCCTGGTCAATTGCATATGCAACAAGACGGTCAATTAATCTTCTATGACCGGGATAACCAAGCCATTTATCAGGCAGGGGGCGAGCCAGATCCTGACACCCGCTCATCCAAGCTGATCCTAGAAGGTGAAACTACCGATGGTGGCACCAAGCTTTATATCGAGAATTACGGCAAAGAGCCTGTCTATATTTATCCCGAACCGATTTCCCCCGAACAGTCCGAGGGTAAGGGCAAGCATAAATCCCATGGTAAGGACAAGCATAAATCCAAGGGTAAGGGCAAGAATAAATAATATCAAGTCCGGATGAATACCCATAATTAAAGGTAGATTGGGGCGGGGGCGCACCGAGGAAGATTTTTCTTAAGGGTAATTATCCCTGATAATTAGGGTTTGCTGAATAAGTCGAACAAAAACAACCAATGGATTATTTAGTTATTTAAGCTTGAAGAAAAAATAAGTAATGATTGTTTACAATTGTCCTAATTATAACCTTTAGTAATAATTGACGCCTCGAAAAGCTATGTTTTTGTTGCAAACACCAAAAAAGACAAAAAAACGGCCGCAGCAGGGTGCAGAGATTCATTACTAAAAACGTAATAGCAATGGCTGTTTCCGACGTATGAGGCAGTTTAGCCATCACTCTATTTAGGCTAAATATTCGCTTACTGTTACCAAATTTACCTTCAATGGCATTACGAATTTTCTCATCTTCTATTGATAAGAGCTCAACACCTCAAGTGATCCTCCTGCTTGGATAATCGCTGCTCTATATGACCCAGATTTTTTTTGAGATATTGCATTGCTT
>WTKN01000115.1 GCA_011524395.1 Moorena sp. SS36440bin_2 | reverse complement strand
GACAGAGATTCAGGCAACGAAGAAGCAGTATCCGTTGAAGGAATCGAAGCAATCGTAGGCGTAGAGACAAAAGTCTCAGCTGTAGCTGGGGTTGTAGGTTTGTTGCCAGCTGTAGGTGGTGCCTTCTTCAATTCTGCAACAGGTACTGGTTCTTCCTGTTTCTTCTCCATTTTCAAATAACAAATCCACTAATTTGTAATTCAATAATTCAAGTAGAAAATGACAATCTCAGCACAGTGATTGTGGTTACCAAAGGTATGTCGTGCTGGGGTAATTTTGGTGTGTTCAAAAGTAGAAACTTGAGCACTGTATCCAAGAAAATGAAAAGGCTTAAATCAACTTTGGTCCAGAACTGATATGGATAGCAGTCTCAACTGAATCCGTGCCAACCAGGTAGACTTTAGAAGATAAAAGGATCAAATCAATGTCTTTTCAATAGATTTCAAGCAGTTGTCTGAATAACAAACTTCTGAATCACCCAAAACCGTCCAGGGTTAACACCGTAGTTTTTACAATTGGCAACCTGTAGAACTGGCCAAGATGTCGCCTTTGCCTCCAAATCCCAAACTCTTTTCAGAATTTGTTTACTTCTTTGTTGAATTGAAGTATCCTTTTTCTCCACAGAAGAAGGAATGGATGGTTTGTGTTTCTCCACAGAAGCAGTTTTTAATCCCAGATGATGGCAGATCGTGATTGATCAAAAGTACCAAATGAGAGGCTCTCTTTGTATCCAATATGTTGAATAAAGGAGAAGGTGTAGCCCAACCCTGGATAATCCAAGAAAATTGCTTTTCCTGGCTGCCTGACCGCGTACCCGAACGCACTGTAGAAGATACTTATTCAGTAAATTCAATGTCAAACAGTTGTTGTTCCAACACAGAAAGAACAACAAGCTTCTCTTCCAAAATGAAGTGAAGACTGGCAAACAGAAATGAAATCAAATTCAAAAGAATCTGAAAACAAATCCACAGGATTTCAGTAGCCACACTGCTCTGCAAAGAGTTAGTCTTATTCCTGTTGACTTTCTCCCAAATTACTTGACAATGCACTTGATGGGGTGGTGCTGTAGGTATGTCAGTAACCAAATTTTAACCTCCAATTGGATAGCCTTCTTTGTCAACAGATGTTGAGGGTTGTAGAGCTGTTTGCTTGTTTGCAACTCAAGGAACACCACAAGTGAACCAAGCTCTGTACCACAAGAAGGTTTTGTTGTTTTATCAATCACACCAAGAGTGAAAGAAAGGGGTTTGAGAACCAAAACCCTGCAAGGGAACTCAATCAGTAATCAAAGCAAGAAAAGCAGAGTATACCCACAAATGGTATAAAGACTGCTGCACAGATCAGACCTGTTGTTTGATCTTTTGTTTTGTTTGTTGTTTCTTTTTGTTTTGCTTTCTTGTTTCTGCTCAAGTGGGATTGTGAGCAAAACACTCAATTGACTGATGAGTTTTCCTTGTTTCAGAATCCAAAGATCTTGAAGTATGTGTTCAACTGGCTGACCACTGTTCTGGGTGAGTCAGTGAATTTGTTGACAACAACTGAAGTGGGTTGCTGTTGTCTCTGCCATTTTTGGTGGATCCTGGCTAAGTAGCACTTGAATTGGCCAAAGATTCAAGAGCAGACTTAGTAGATTGACTGGTCAATGTTCTTCTGGAGAAAGGACCATCTGGTCTGTTCTGTTTTGGCCTTGTTTTAGGCTGGCAAAAGTGTTCAAAAACTTTTGAAAATTTCGGCCGGGCTTGCGTAAAAATTTTTCGTTTAACCGCAATTTACTCGAAGGCGCCATAGTAAATTGTCGTTGCGGTTGTTGAACAGTTTCAACGGAAGCGCAAATTTTGACGATGCGCCGTAGAACTGACGTAAAACCAGTAGCGAATAACATAACGTCCGTATCACGCTTACTTGGGACGAACAGGACGCGCAGTACCTGTTACACTACACCGCGTTGGGCTCGCGATCGTAACGTACGTTAAACGAAACCGTTTCCCGTTTTTCGTCGGTTGAACGGCCGTTCGCGCTCGCGAATTTTTGGATGTTCCGAGAATTTCGAACGAGTCATGAATCGATCGTGATTCGAACGAAATTTTACGGACAGAATTAGCTTTTCGTTTTCCGTTTCAGCTAATTCAGTCCTTTTCACCAATTTTTAGAGGTGAATTTTTGTGGAACCACAAAAGCCACAAGGGAGATTCTTGAACAACAGAAAAGAATCTCACACTTTTCAACCTTGTCATGGCCAATAATATTGTCTGACCTGGACAAAATAATCCTTCTTAAGTACGTAGTACACGTAGGATCAGTACGTAGGACTTGTTATCCTGTTTATCCCAATTACTCAGGGGCTTTTTCTTCATATAAAACCAACACACACACAAAATTCAATCTCAATAGACTGTAAGTGTTAGTAATGAAAGCCACCAAGGCTAAAAATAGATTCTGTAACTTGGGACCATTGGTTAGGTGACCCTACTTGGAGCTTCTCGTACTCCCTTTCAACTTCCACGGACAAAATTCAACAAAGGGCATCTTGTCATTACAAGACATCAACTGTCATTACAGTTCACCAACAACTACCTTGTCATTACAAGATAATGATTGTCATTACAATCAAACAATAAGGGTACGCAACGGTAACGCTCGTAGTAACCCTAAACACTTTGTAACTCACTTATGAAAACCAGTATCCCTTACGCGATTTGGGTCTGATAAACTAGTGGAGATACATTGTGTATAATATCACAAACACAACATATCATGGGCAAATGAACTAATGGAACACAGAGGCATTCAGCCAGAGGAACCAAGAGTCAAGCTCAAGCATGAGCACAGGATATCTGGTACGAAACAGGTTGACTTCTTACATGTGTTGTCTTGAAATTGTGAGCTCTATTTTACTTTCTAACTTATCCTTTTCTGTCTTCCAACTCAGTCTATTCTGATGTCAGCATACTCCTGACATCATCATATCCACTGACATCATTG
>WTKN01000212.1:59324-112411 GCA_011524395.1 Moorena sp. SS36440bin_2 | reverse complement strand
CTGGTGGCAGGATGCCAAGGCTTAACAGTAACTATTTAGCCGGATTTCATATTACTGGACGAGGTGGCTTACCCCCGAGTCCCCTAGACCCAATCAATCAACAGTCTGTACTGGTAGATTGGATCACCCTTGATACTGAAGAAGAGAACATCGAAGAAGCTACGTCTACTCCTACCCCTGAGGTCAGTTATTTGCCCATGAGAGGAAAACGCCGGACTGTCTCTACTCCTACTCCTTCTCGTCCGAAGAAAATTGTGGAAGCTCAGGGTTGGACAGTGGGCGAGGATGGTACGATTATCCTGACGGCTGAACCGAATAATGTTACACCTAAGAGTAATTGGTATCTTCCTAGGTCTTGTGGTAGCAAGGGTTGAGGCAGTTGACCAAAAATTTTGGGTTTCAAGCCCCGTCCTTCGTTCGACGGCTTTTAAGTAAAGTGTGATAGAATAAACATGTAGAAAGCGTACAGGCAGGATTCGTCGGTACTGCCAATTTCAAACAACGACGTAAAGCGATACTAGTACACGAGGAGCGTGCATACCTCGCCAAAACGCATGGATCTTAACAGATACCGAAACCCCAGTAAAATAACCTTTTAAAACTAAACGTACCGTGGGGTTAGAAGTTACCGTAAGAAGAGTGGAGCCAAAATCGGCAAAGTTTTAACCCTTTTACCCATAGCCGACTAACCATAAAGGCTCCACTCTTCTAAGGTTTCGTCTCCGGCACACGGGAACGGGGGAGACCCAACGCTTAGGGAGATAAGCCCACGCTCGATTAGTTAAATTAGGCTCGATATGCGCGTTTTTAAACGGGTATTTGTCTTAAGTACTGCCTTTGACGGATAACTAATTTTAAGGCGTGTCGTAGAACTAAGAATCCCCGCTCATAAGCGGGCGGGGAGTGTCAATCACGCCTAAGTCTAGTTATCCTAGTAGTGCAGCCAATATGCCTGCACTAGGGTTCACAACTGAATTACAATTGCTATAGTGATTGTTGCGATTTTTGAAACCCTTGGACTTGGATTCACCTCGGATTTGAGATAAGGGCTAATAATTCCGTATGATAGAAGGTTTAGCAGGATTCCGATACAGGACTATTAGATATAATAGTTGCTGTGTAAGGCGCAGATTTGTTTCCAAATGCCTATTGATTCTTGTCGGCTTACTGAGCTGCTGGTATCTACTGGGAACACCATCAGCATTAGCAAGTTTCGATGATGACAGCTTTGATGGTAATATTTTTGCTCTGTATGCTGGTAATGGCTCTATAGTGCCACCACGAATTACCTTAGAAGATTCTTTGCGCAGGACAAAGCCAGCTTTGTTGGTGTTCTACGTAGATGACAGTAGGGATTGTAAGCTATATTCTGTGACTATCTCTAAGTTACAGGAGCCTTATGGTAGGGCAGCGAGTTTTATTCCAGTCAACATCGACACTTTGTTACCTGATGCTACCTATACACCCACAGAAGCGGGATACTACTACCAAGATTTAATTCCCCAGACAGTACTGATTGACCAAAATGCAGAGGTAGTACTCAACGAAATTGGACAAGTTCCTTATGAACAGATAGATGATGTGTTTCGGGAAGTGTTTAACTTACTACCCCGTTCAGAATCTGTAGAGTTAAAGCTGCGCACTGTCAATGATATTAATGCTCAGTTAACATCAGAGTGATTTAATTGGCTTAGTGCTTAGACTTCCATCCAATCAAACTCCCACAACGTAACATGAACAAAATTGTTTTAGTCATGAGTGAACTGCCATTGGCATTTACCATATTTTTTTGTCACGTTTACGGGTTAAGCTATTTGTAAGTACAGTTAACATCAGTGCTGATGTCCAAGGTTTACAGCACACAGGAGCTAATCGAAATTTTGGCTCAAGAACGTCGTTCGTGCATGAATGGGCAACGTCTTAATCTGGCAGCTTCGGTGTCTGGTAACCCTGTTATTGATCGCTTTCTGAAACCGGAGGGAATTCAAAAGTTCAGTGCTTATAACGACTTTAAAGCCGCAGTTCACAGCTACCAACGGCAACACCAAGTTTCAGGCATTATTTGGCGCGAACTGACTATGAAAGGAAAGACTCTACGTTATCCTGCTATTGACGAGCAGTTAGCCGCCCTAGACAGTGACCTGAACATCCTTAAAGCTGCCAAAGCTGACCTCTTAGAGTTTTGGTATACAGGCATCCAAGGTATGGACTTATACCTAAGTATTAATTTTGGTAAAGACTATCAAAAAATTATGCCCAATGATGTAAAAGAGGTCGCCCAAAAAACGGAATGGGCAAATCTCTATGAATATAAGAATTACAACTTTTGGGAAATTATATTGCAGCTAGGTTGGGGGAAACCTGAAGAAGCATCCTATAAACGGGGATGGCCGACATCAGGAAGTGAGTGCATTCATGCAGTTAATCCAGGCAAGTGCCCAATTTGTTGACCGCTATCGCTAGGTCGATCGGTTGTAGGGTGCAGAAAGCAGTATTATAACTATACTAGGAGCGGTCAAACATGAAAGAACAAACTATTAATCAAGTTATTGATCAACAAATAGAAGAATTGGACTATTCAATTCGACAGGAATTAACCAAGCTTGGCAATCAAGCCGCAAAGATGGGTTTAATTGGTGGACATGGTTATTACTTAGGAAGGTACGAAATCCTATGCAAAGGTCAAATCTTCACTCTTTCACCAGAAGATGCTTACTCTTACCTAAAAAAATTGGTAGCACAACATCAAAGATAATTGGTAAACGATGAAGTGTGAAGGATGAAGGATGAAGGATGAAAATTTATCCTTCATCCTTCATCTTTTGGGATTACCAGCGTGCCTGGGAACCAGACCAAATGTGTTCTACTGATTCACCATAAACTATAGGTTCATCCTCAAAGGTAAGAGCAGTGTAACCATTGGGTTCAACAGACCACATTGGCCAATACTCATTGCCCAACTCACCAGCCTGAAATAGCACTTGATCTGGATTAGCTTGACTCCAGCCTAGCAACAGTGCATTAGTATAATGAATGCGCTTAGGAGCCAAGGTGGTCACAGTATTTTGGTTCCGATCCCAAATGACTGCGTAATCTGAAGCATCTGAGGTATTAAAAAAACCTTCAAATTGTCGCCCTAGAAGGCGATCGCTTGACTCTGTCCAAGACACGGGAATCAGAATAGCGATCGCACCGCTTAATTTATCATCATTAATATGGTTAGCTAACGGAGAAGATGCAGTTATGATGCGCAAATCCCCAGTCTGCAAATTTTCTAGAAACATCACACTACTGATGCGGCTGCGGTACAGTTCCGGCTGTCCTTGTAGTTGAATCCGACTATAGGCAGCATACTTGCCATCCGGAGACACTAGTGATTGGCTGCGATAGTACCTAAACCCAAAACTCTGATTAGCAACCAGTTCAGCGTGGGTTTCCAAGACCCAATTCCAAGGAATAGGATAAGGACTATTGAGTGGGTCACTCTGAACGTATGGTTCGGTTATATCAGGTTTGATAGCTTCTGTTACTTCCCTTAAATGCTGGGAAGATAGCACCGATGATTGACTGGCTACTAAGGATTCATTAGCCTTGGCTTTCTCGGCAGATAGGCTAGATGTTATCAACATCAAAGTTGCTAACAAGAGTCCTAGTGGTTGATTTTTAAGCCATCCTGCTAAACTCAATTGCCTTTTCAACATTGATTGGTCTTTCAGTTACTAATTAGCGTTTCTAGTTAGAGGAGCAACCCCAAGAAACTAGAATATAGTTCCTTCACTTTAGGTGTAAAAGGTGAAAAAGTGATCAACTCGCCCTACCGACCCTGCATTACGGACGGGGTTTCTTACACTTCGACTCAGTCAGTTACCATTACCCTCCACTATCAAGCAACCCTTGGCAGACAAAGAAAATCAGCCAGGGAAAAATAAACAATTAACACTATTTCCTTACCCTCAGAGGTCTTGGCTGAAGTTGGTAGCCCTCACACAAAAGTTGTTAGGCTTGGAATTGTAATTAACTGGTTGGTTTGGAGGTTTAAGTGTTATGATAATCATTTTTAATTAAACCTTGTTTTATTGAATTCTTATATAATGTTAAATACCCGCCCTTGACCTGTAACGGATTACAATTGGAGAATCCTGCCTCATTATGTTGAAGGAGATCTAACAAAATTCGGTGTGACTCAACCCGCTACTTCCAACACCAATACCAGACCTGAAACCTCAATAAGTATACTGAACTGCCTACTGATCTTAATTTTCAGGCTACTACTGCTAGGCGTAGGGAGTGGCTTGGCCTTGATATTTGGCATTGTTGTTGCCAATGCTTACCCTAACCCGAATCCAGAAAAACCCCTGATATTAAAATTACTGGAGCATCTGGATAACAAGGGAGAATCAAGGTTTTTCAATTTTAGTTCAATTCGGGAACCAACGGAAGCCAATGTACTAAAACAATTGACACCGGTTCAAAGAGTCCAGGTCAAAGCTCAGCTAAGTGAGTTAGACAAGCGACTGAAGAGATTGAGTGAGGACGTGACAATGTTGGAAACTCAATTGGGAACCTCGGGAGGGAATGAATCTCTCGAAAGACGCATCCAAGGGATCACTTTGCTCCTCAAGGAACCATCGACTCTAAGTAGCGATACTCCATTAGTTGGTAATAGCAATGGCAATCGATTAGCTGCCTCCGCTGCCAACAAGTTGAAAGTCACGTTGCCCAGTGATATTTTATTTCAGAAAAGTAAAAGTACGTTACGCCCAGAAGCAGGTTTGATCCTAGAGAAAATTGTCACAGATTTGCAAGCCTATCCCGGCAGTACAATCCGGATTGCTATCCATACCGACAACCCCCGCGAAGCCAAAGAGAATCGAAACCTTTCATTTAAGCGTGCCAAAGCAGTTCAGCAGTATCTTAGTAGTGCTTTAGACGATCCATACCGTTGGCTGATTATTGGCTACGGAGAAACTCGTCCTTTGGTCGCTAATGATACTGAGGTTAATCAGCAACGTAATCGTCGGGTGGAAATTGCTGTGGATTAGTCATTAGTCATTAGTTATTAGTCATTAGTCATTAGTTATTGGTAATTTCTAGATGCGAGTTGTATTCTTTGGTACTCCCCAATTTGCTCTACCTTGTTTGGAAGGTTTGTTGAACCATCCTGAATTTGAGGTGGTGGGTGTGGTGACTCAGCCGGATAAGCGTCGAGGACGTGGTAACCAGCTGATTCCTTCCCCAGTAAAATCAATAGCAATAGCACATAAACTACCAGTTTGGCAACCGCAGCGCCTGAAAAAGCATAGGGAAACCCTAACTCAGCTCAGGCAGGTAAAGGCTGATGTTTTTGTGGTGGTTGCCTATGGGCAGATTCTCTCCCAAGAGATTCTGGATATGCCTACGGTAGGTTGTATCAATGTACATGGCTCAATTTTGCCTAAGTATAGGGGAGCAGCTCCGATCCAGTGGTGTCTATATAATGGTGAAGCCCAAACTGGCATCACGACGATGTTGATGGATGCTGGAATGGATACTGGAGCAATGCTCTTGAAAGCATATACACCAATCAGACTATTGGATACTGCCCAGGATTTGGCAAAAACTCTGAGCAATTTGGGAGCTGATTTGTTGATTGAAACCCTACTGAAGCAAGAGTTACAGGACATCCAAGCAATTCCTCAAGATCACTCTGAGGCTACCTATGCACCACTGATTCAAAAGTCAGATTATGGCCTAGATTGGTCACGGTCTAACTTGGAGTTACACAATCAGATTCGGGGATTTTTCCCAAACTGCGTTACCTCATTTCGGGGTAAATCTCTGAAAATCAGTGCCACTGCTCCCTTAGATTCGGCTTACTTATCCGAGTTGCCTTCACAGTTAAAAATGCGATCGCAGGAGTGGTCTACTCTTGATGTTGGTTCAGGTCGTCCTGGAGAAGTTGTAAAGATTGCCAAGGGAATCGGTCCAATTATTCAAACTGGAAAGGGATTGTTGTTGTTGCAGCAAGTGCAATTAGCTGGCAAACGTGCTCAATCTGCTTGGGATTTTGCCAATGGTATGCGTTTAGAAGTAGGAGAAGTTCTAGGTAATAGTTAGTTAGTCAGTTCCGGTTTTCAACGGTTCGTAAAAGCAACAAGAATCACAGGGTCCCTCTGGATTGACAGCACAACGAATCAATTCAGAGTGAGCATTGAAATAACAGCTGGCATCCCCAATCACCCAACGCCCCTGGAGCAGGCTTTTTTCACTAGGGTGTCGAGAAGACTGCACATACAGAGCAATTTTATGCAAACGATAGCGCCCTGACTTAAGACAGTAGCGGTGGTGGCGCTCTAAAACTGTGTAGGTTTTACCTTTAAAGTCGAGATAGTTACCGGGTTGAGGTATCCAATCCAGTTGAACATTGCCAATGGTCTGAGGTGGGTGGGTCAAAATTAACTCTGTCGGTAGAGAATCAGGCTCCATAGTGCTTATTGTCATTCACGCTACAGTTGAATGGTATCGCAGGCTGTCGGCTGACTATCTAGCCCAACAGAATTCTACATAGAATTGTCCGGTTAAGTACAACACACTGGCGCTCTTCTTGAAGACTGGATTGATTAACGAAGTGATTAACCGGAGTTGATATTACCCAATATGGGTAATTATTGGTCATTGAGCAAAAAATGTCTTAAATTCGTGATTGGGGTGCAAAAAGCGTTGGGAATGCGCGCAAGTTAATTCTGTAGTCAGCTTAAAAGACTGTCCGATTAAAAGACTATCGTTTCTGTTCTCTTCGTTCCATTAGCAGTTTCTACTTGTTTGCCCAAAACCCCATGACAGCAGTTAGTCCTGTGGTGTGAAATTCATCCAATGTTGAACCAAAAGCCGAGGCTACCAACCTTGTAACATCCTTGAGTTGCAATGTTGGTGGCTTGGGGGTAGAACTGGTGGAGTTGTTAATGGACCTGGATCAATTTACCAACTGATACCAAATCCGCGTGGTCATTACCCTTTTATGAATATCGACCAAATCTTTGTATGCCAGTAATCTAAGGCTATGCGGATAAGGGGGGTATGGGAACAGGATTTGGTATGACATTGTCTGCCAAGGACTTGAAAAATTTTCCAGCTATACCCCGATCAAAAATGAATTTAAAACAAAGAACAAAGTATGAACATCTCTGGTATTTCACCGAGAACGCTTCGCACTTGCTTGCCTCGACGGCTTTTTCAAGTCAGAAATTCATGGGCGACACGCGCACACCAAAGGAATGAAAATCTCTGTTCCCTATTCCCGTTTTCCCATATTCAGATTAGCTTAATGCACTATATTCGTGTTTTAGACATATGAAGTTATTCTTTGGTCGCCGCTCATCTCCTGTTGTCGAGCCTACTCAGGAAAAAACTTCAGGTTTGGGAACATTCGGTGGGGTCTATACTCCGTCGATTCTCACCATCCTGGGGGTTATTATGTACCTGCGCTTTGGTTGGGTACTTGGTAATGTTGGTTTAGTGGGTACCCTAATCATTGTTACCCTCTCCACCAGTATTACCTTTTTGACGGCTCTGTCTATTTCTGCGATCGCAACTGACCGCATTGTTAGGGCTGGTGGTGCCTATTACATGATTAGCCGTTCCCTAGGAATTGAAACTGGCGGTGCCGTAGGAATTCCCCTTTACTTTGCCCAAGCTCTGTCAGTCGCCTTATACACTATTGGTTTTGCCGAGAGCGTAGTTAAGACTTTTCCCCACCTCAACCAGCTTTATGTAGCGCTAATTACAACTATTTTAGTGGCAATACTGGCTTTGACTTCCGCTAGCCTCGCCATCCGCATTCAATACTTTATTATGGCTGCGATAGTGCTATCCCTGATTGCTCTATTCGTCGGTAACCATGATTACCCTTATGATGTAGCTAATATTGAGCTGTGGGTGACCTCCAAAGAATCCTTCTGGGGTGTCTTTGCTGTCTTCTTTCCTGCCGTGACCGGTATTATGGCTGGGGTAAATATGTCCGGTGATCTACGAAACCCGATCCGCGCCATTCCCATCGGTACTCTGGCAGCAGTAGGCACAGGATATGCCGTTTATATGATCGTACCAATTATTCTATCGATGCGGGTAGGAGGAGATGCCCTAATTGCCAATCCTTTGATTATGAAGCAGATGGCATTTTGGGGTCCGGCCATCCTACTTGGGGTATGGGGTGCTACTCTCAGCAGTGCCTTAGGGAGTATTCTGGGAGCTCCCCGGATTTTACAGGCACTAGCTAGAGATGGAGTATTACCCCGTTGGATGCGATTCCTAGGTACGGGTAGTGGACGAGATGATGAACCACGGATTGGTACCGCTGTAACCTTGGGAATAGCTACTGCTGCAGTTTGCCTTGGTCAATTAGATATCATTGCACCAGTGCTAAGTATGTTCTTTCTGACCACCTATCTGGTGTTGAATGTAGCAGCTGCCATTGAGGGCTTTTTGCAAAGTCCTTCGTTCCGACCCTCCTTTAAAGTTAACTGGTTTCTGTCACTGTTAGGGGCATTGGGTTGCCTGATCGTAATGTTTTTGATCAATGCCTTTGCCACAGTGGCAGCAGCTGTTATTGTCTTGGGGGTTTACCTTTGGTTACAGCAGCGGGAACTGCGCACGGCTTGGGGAGATGTACGCCGGGGCATTTGGATGGCACTGTTGCGCACTGGTATTTTTCAGATTAGTCATCATCCTGATCCGAAAAACTGGCGACCCCACATCTTGGTGCTGTCAGGAGCTCCCACTAAACGATGGTCTTTGATAGAGTTAGCCGATGCTCTGACCCATAATCGCGGTTTAGTGACCGTTTCGAGTATTTTACCCAGTAGTTCCCATAGTGTGGCTAAGCAGGCACAGTTAGAACAAACCATCAGTGAGTATCTCGAACGGCGTAGTGTACAAGCTCTAGTGCGCTTGGTAACAGCACCGGATCTCTTTACCGGAGCCCGGCAACTGGTGGAAACTTACGGTATAGGACCACTAGTTCCCAATACAGTTTTACTCGGGGATAATGAAAGCCTTAGCCGCCGCCAGCCTTACTGTCGCTTGATTACTCACATACACCAGGCAAAGCGTAATGTAGTAATTCTGCGGGAAAATCGGGAGCAGGGTTTCGGTAGTCGTCAACGGATTGATGTTTGGTGGGGCGGTAAGCAAGCCAATGGTAGCCTGATGTTGCTCCTAGCTTATCTATTGCGCAGCGACCTGAAGTGGCAAAATGCTGAGATTTACCTCAAGTTGGTGCTTCCGAATGAAATAGCAGCTCAAGCAGCACGGGCAAACTTAAGTAATTGGGTGAAACAGTTGCGGATTGGGGTTATTTGTCAGGTGCTGGTTTCCCAAGGGCGTTCTTTTAATACTATTCTTCATGAGTCATCGACTGATGCTGACTTAATCTTTATGGGTATGGCTACACCAGACGATAATTTTACTCAATATTACGAAAGTTTACAGCTAAAAACTGCTGGTCTTCCTACCATTGTCTTTGTACTGGCTGCCCCTGGGTTTGCTTTCCATGAAGTTCTCAGTGAAGATTTGTAGTATACCAACAGCAATTTAAATTTATTAATTGCCAATTGACTATTACGATCAAGTCCGATTAATCAGTTATCAAAGCGATGCCTCAGGTGCGACCCGTGGCGAATTAAATTACGGGTCAAGGGCAGCATTACGGTGATGGGGGAAAACCCCATCACCGTAATGCATGGCTGACATAGTCTCGGGATTTTTGGTAATTGGTAATTAGGTAATAGGTAATCATCAACTACCAATTCTCGATTACCTATTACCTATTACCAGATACAAACGCTATACCATGAATTGGCAATGGTTAATTTTTGGGTGGCAGTTTAACAATACTTAGCCAGAAGTTTTCAATTGACTTCAATACTTTGACAAACTGTTCTAATTCAAAGGGCTTAGTGACGTAAGCATTAGCGTTTAGCTTGTAGCTTGTGATGATGTCCTGCTCAGAATCGGAGGAAGTGAAAATAATCACTGGAATCATACTCAATTTTGGATCAGATTTAATCTGTGCTAACACTTCACGACCATCCATCACTGGTAAATTCAAATCCAGCAAAATTACGTCGGGACGGGGTGCCTTAGTATAAGGGGACTCTCGACGTAGAAATGCCATAGCTTCCTTACCATTGCTAAAGGTCTGCAGATTGTTGCGGATATTGCTATTTCTCAAAGTAGCTTTGGTCAGGTCTACGTCACCATGATTGTCTTCCACTAGCAATATTTCAATCCGCTGACTAGCATTTATATAGTTCATAATTACTAACAAATATTTTTTATGTTGCGATTAAATAAATCAAATTTTATGGAGTTTATTATTAATTTTTTCTATATAATATATATAGGTTTCGATTACTTGGGACGTTTTAAGGTATAATCGTTAATCGTTATATCCCTCGTAATTAAAAATTAATAATCTATTATATCAAAATCATCTAAATAATTTCGATATAATAGACTATTATTGCATCATTATCAGGATATAATCCTAAATTTAATAATCAATTAAGTATTAGTTATCAAAAAGCTTAGCTGATTAAAAAAAGATAAAAATACTCTTCACTTAAAAACTGGGGATTCGATGGTAAATCATAAAGGTTGATGGCTATAAAATTGGTATAATTTCCTATTAGCCATTACCTATTATCCTTGATCCATAAGGATAACCCTTTAAAGGATTAGCAGTTAACCAGATAGTTTTTATCCTCCCCTCCGGATTTTGGGCAAGTCTTAAAACTATTTCTTGACTTTGGGTAATAATCTATCCATCAGTACCTATAAATGTATAAAAATTATGATGAAATTATAGAGAGTATTTTTACGGATTTTTTTTTAGCTGTGCCAGAATCTAAAATGCTATTTAACCTCGAAGCCCCTTTTCAAGCAACAGGGGACCAACCCCAAGCTATTTCCCAACTCACCACTTACCTCAAGGCTGGCAACTCTATCCAAACTCTACTGGGTGCTACGGGAACAGGTAAGACTTTCTCCGTGGCATCGGTAATTGAAAAAGTCTGCAAACCTACCCTAGTACTTGCCCACAACAAAACCTTGGCGGCTCAGTTATGTAACGAATTGCGGGGGTTTTTTCCCCATAACGCGGTGGAGTATTTCATTTCCTACTATGATTACTACCAGCCGGAAGCTTATATCCCGGTCACTGACACGTACATCGAGAAAACCGCATCAATTAATGATGAAATTGATATGCTGAGGCACTCAGCTACGCGATCGCTTTTTGAACGGCGGGATGTAATAGTGGTGGCTTCCATTAGCTGTATCTATGGCTTGGGTATCCCCTCAGAATATTTAAAAGCCTCGATTCCTCTGCGGGTGAATACCGAAGTTGACCAACGCCAACTCTTACGGGATTTAGTCTCAGTACAGTATTCCCGGAATGATTTAGAATTGGGACGCGGACGGTTCCGGGTGAAGGGGGATGTATTAGAAATTGGCCCGGCTTATGAAGACCGAATTATTCGGGTAGAATTCTTCGGAGATGAAATTGATGCTATTCACTACGTTGACCCAGTTACCGGTGGGATTTTCCAAAGTTTAGAGGGAGTAAATATTTACCCTGCTCGTCACTTTGTTACTCCGGATGAACGCTTGGAAGAAGCTTGTAATGCTATTAAGGCAGAACTTGAGGAACGTTTGGCTCAATTGGAGCAAACTGGTAACTTGCTAGAAGCCCAACGGTTGGAACAGCGTACCCGCTATGATTTGGAAATGTTGCTCGAAATTGGTTACTGCAATGGTGTGGAAAACTATTCTCGTCACTTGGCTGGACGCAAGCTTGGGGAACCACCAGAGTGTTTGATTGATTATTTTCCCGAAGATTGGCTTTTGGTAGTGGATGAATCCCATGTTACGGTGCCGCAAATTCGGGGAATGTACAATGGCGATCGCGCTCGAAAGCAAGTGTTGATTGACCATGGCTTTCGCTTACCCAGTGCAGCAGATAATCGACCCCTGAAGGCAAAGGAATTCTGGGCAAAGGTGAATCAGTGTATTTTTGTCTCTGCTACTCCTGGGGATTGGGAGATCGAACAATCTCAAGGGCGAGTCGTGGAACAGATCATTCGTCCTACCGGAGTGCTTGACCCAGAAATCTTTGTCCGTCCTACCGTAGGTCAAGTAGATGATTTGTTGGCTGAGATTAAGCAGCGGGTGGATTTTCAGGAAAGGGTGCTGGTAACAACCTTAACCAAGCGCATGGCTGAGGATTTGACAGAGTATCTGCAAGAACGGGATATTCGGATCAGCTACTTACACTCGGATATTAACTCTATTGAACGGATTGAAATCTTGCAGGCGTTGCGCCAGGGTGAATTTGATGTATTGGTTGGGGTTAACTTGTTGCGAGAAGGGTTGGATTTGCCGGAAGTCTCTCTGGTAGCAATTTTGGATGCCGATAAGGAAGGGTTCCTCAGGGCAGAGCGATCGCTTATTCAAACTATAGGCAGAGCAGCACGTCATGTCCGAGGGCAAGCCATTATGTATGCGGATACCCTTACAAAAAGCATGAGAAAAGCGATTGATGAGACTAATCGCCGTCGTAACATTCAAATTGAATATAACAGGAATAATAACATTATACCACAGCCGATTCGCAAAACCGCAAATAATCCGATTTTGACATTTTTGGATGTCTCCCGACGGTTGAATGCTCAACAGTTTGAATCCGTGTTTGAACAGGTGGATGATGTACCTTTAGAGAAGATTCCGGAGTTGATTAATCAGTTAGAAGAACAGATGAAGGAAGCAGCGAAGACGTTGGAATTTGAAACTGCAGCAAAGTTACGCGATCGCATTAAGCAGCTGCGGGATAAACTGCTAGGTAATCGAACTTAAGTAAGAGTTTTTACACTAACAGTAGTTGGATGAATTATTGGTTTAGGGCTATTGAGGCAAGCAGACAGGACCTAGAGTCTGTATGTTAAGTTTTGTAACAAAAACTAACAATCGGCATAAAACGGAGGAATTAGCCCTGATAAATACATAGTTGACAGGAAACTGAGATGCTGGATATTTCCCAAAGATTCAACCAAGTGTTCTCATCCTAAGGGGGATTTCTCCCAAAGAATAAAGCTGTAGAGCTTTGATACCAAATCCGCTCTAGTAGCCCCCTGTTAAATCTAGGTCTACTTTCTTGAAAAGGGTGTATTCGACCCAGATTCTCGATGAATTCCATAACTTATGAGACTAATATTGAGCTGTCTTCACCGGTTGAGCCAGATCATTGGTCAGGGAAGATCAGCAGCAACTAAGTTTTTCCTGCTTGTTTGTTCTTCAACCTATTTGACCTATTGCCGGTTGCCAACCCCTGTGCAGGCGCAACCGATAGTTGAAGCCAACGATGGTACTGGTACTTTTGTCAACCCTGAGGGTAACCAATTCAACATTGATGGCGGTCAGCTGTCGGGAGATGGTGCGAATCTCTTTCACAGCTTCCAGAAATTTGGTCTGAGTGAAGGCAAAGATCATACATCTAGCTACTCATGGCTTACTCAATGACTTCCAGGGATTAGGTTTACCAGGAGCGATCTCCCTTGCTCCGACTAAAACAGATAAAGGTTTTCTCAGCGCTAGTGAAATACTCGACCTCAAGCTTAGTGCTGAGTTAGTAGTTTTAAGCGCTTGCAACACTGGTAGAGGTAGAGTTACCAGTGATGGCGTGATTGGATTATCCCGTTCTTTAGTTGCTGCTGGTGTACCCAGTGTGGTTGTTTCCCTATGGAAAGTACCTGATGACTCCACAGCTGACCTGATGATTGAATTCTATCGCCAGCTACAACAAACACCTGACAAAGCAGTTGCTCTACGTCAAGCCATGCTTACGACTCTTAAACAGTACCCAAATCCAGTGGAATGGGCAGCTTTGACCCTGATTGGGGAAGCCGAGTAATCAAGGAGTTGCAGGAGTTCAGAATCACAGAGTTTAGGATTGCTATAGTTCCCTAAGGGTGATCAATCTTTACACAATAATAAACCGATGAACACTGAGCTCCAATTTCCTTGGCAACAAGACGCAGTAATTCGCCAGAGCCAACGTATAATCAATAGCTTTCATCATTGGACAGGGCGTTCTCTAATCGATACCAGTGGCTCACCTATGGAAATTGCACAGGCACTATTTGAAGCTCCCTTTGCGGTCCTCTCTCACAACACTGAATCAGACCCTATTTTAAACTATGGCAATAGACAAGCTTTAGAATTGTGGGAAATGGATTGGAAGCAATTCACCCGGATGCCTTCGAGATATTCAGCTGAGCCAATGGAAAGGGAGGAGCGATTAAGCCTGCTTAACCAAGTGACAAGCCAGGGCTATATTAGCAACTATCAAGGTGTCCGCATTTCTAGCACTGGTAAACGGTTCCAGATTTCAGATTGTATAGTCTGGAATCTCATTGATGAGGAAAATAACTATTGTGGTCAAGGGGCTACGTTTTCCCAGTGGATACCGATTAATTGACGATGTTGCCCACTTAAATTGTCGATTTTTGAGTAAGCCGATTCAATCTATAAATTATATCAATTAGATAGATCAATTAGACATCTGAGGGAAATTAGGTTTCAGATTAAGCTTGACTAGGCTTCGGTGAATCTTTTTCCCAGATGTCCATTATATCAAATGGTTTTACCTTTGCTACCGATAGCAGCAGAATAGCTTTGGAGCCTCAGGGGTAGGCAGAGAAATCATTTGTAGCATTCATAGTGCTAATTGATAGTGCTAATTGATAGTGCTAATTCAGATTAGATGCCTAACAGCTTACTTCCCCTTCTTGGAGTATCTTTCCCCACTTCTCGTTTCTTCCCGATCTCCATAAATCATTCCGCTACAATTACAACGCCGTTATTTGGGTCGGACTAGTCGGGAACTCTATATGTAACTGGTATATCTAACTAGCATCACAGAAGTCCATGTTATTCAATGATCCTAACCCATAATGATTACAGCTCCAGGCTATCCTATCACTGACTCAATTGACTCTGGCACTAGAACCCTACTGGGCATTGCTTATTGCTGCCATGATTTAGCCAAGTCTTACCTAAAGACCTTCCTGAACTTGATCACTCATCAAACCGAAAGCCATATTGGAAATGAAAACTATGATAAACGCCAGGCTTGTCGGCAACACTAGATTCCCCAAACCAATGGTTTGGACAGTCATTATTGTCTGCATCTTACCCTATCTTCTGCATCAATTAGGAATTGATTTTAGTACCCATCAGGAACCTTTTGACCTCTCAGCAGCCTCTGAATGGGAACCCCATGAACTTAATGATGCCATGTACTCCGTCCTGTCCGGAAGTTTTGTATACACACTCTTGGAGTGGAGTGCTGTCTGTACAGCGTTTTTTACGGTTTGCTTAGCCTTCACGAACTACAGCATTACCAAAGACCCAATCGTTCCTATCATCGGCGTATCACTTTTTTTTGCTGGTGTGATTGATGCCTTTCATACTCTGGCTGTTGACCGGTTAATTGATGTTGTCGCCGATAATCAGAATTTAATTCCATTTACCTGGGCACTCTGTCGGCTGTTCAATGCACTAATCCTGATTCTAGGAACTAGCCTTTGCTTAAGGAGGAGCTGGCTAGAAAAAAACCAAACCAGGAGCTTGGGTTTTGTCATTATTGTCAGCTTGGGGTTTGGGTTGATTGCCTATGGCATAATTCACCTCTGTGCAACCAGCGAGCTTCTACCGGAAACAACATTTCCCAACTCCATTATCACCCGACCATGGGACATTTTGCCATTGATTCTGTTTATTGCTGCTGGCATTTTTATTTACCCAAACTTTCACAAACGGTATCCCAGTCTGTTATCTTACTCCTTAATTGTGAGTACTATTCCGGATACAGTAGTCCAACTCCACATGGCTTTTGGTTCACAAGCACTGTTCGACAGTCATTTCCAGATCGCCCATTTCCTCAAAATTATTGCCTACCTTATCCCCCTAGTAGGATTAATACTAGATTATCAGCGTACCTATTCTAGACTAAAACAGGTCAATAAACGTTTGATATTAGAGAGTGAAAAACAACAACAATCAGAGGTTAAGCTGCAAAAAATAATCAAAGATTTATCCGATTATAAATATGCTTTAGAACAAGTATCAATCCTAGCTATTACTGATAAAAAAGGGATAATTACTGATGTCAATAATCGCTTTTGTCAGCTCTCTCAATATTCTAGAGAAGAACTGATTGGAAAAACCCATATACTGATCAATTCCAATTATCACTCCAAGGAATTCTTCCGAAAGCTCTGGTCAATTATTGTCAATGGTCAAGTTTGGCGGGGAGAAATTAAGAATCAAGCCAAAGATGGCACCTATTACTGGGTCGATACTACCATCGTACCTTTCTTGGATGATAGGCACAAACCTTACCAGTATTTGGCGATCAGAACCGATATTAGCGATCGCAAACAAGCTGAGGAAGACCTAAAACAGGCAAAAGAAGCAGCCATTCGCGCTGCGGCGCAAAGCGCAGTGGCCAACCGTGCCAAAAGCGAATTTCTAGCCAATATAAGCCATGAACTGCGCACCCCTCTGAATGGGATTCTCGGTTACACCCAAATCCTCAAACGCTCCAAAAGCTTAACTCCTGAGTCTCTCAAGGGGATTGACATTATCCATCAATGTGGTACTCATCTGCTCACTCTGATTAATGACATTTTAGACCTGTCCAAAATTGAAGCTGGTAAAATGGAACTCTACCGGACAGATTTTCATTTTCCGTCTTTTCTTCAGAACCTGATTGACATCTGTAAAATCCGAGTTCAAAATAAGGACATTTTATTTAATTACCAACCCCTTTCTGCACTTCCCAACGGCATCCATGCTGATGAAAAACGCCTGCGACAAGTGCTGATAAACTTACTGGGTAATGGGATTAAATTTACTGACACGGGAGAAGTTAAGTTTACAGTAAGTGTCCTTAAATCCACGGATAATGAGAATGGACACATCACCAATAGCCAAGAAGCGTTAACAACAATTCGATTTAAAATTGAAGATACCGGTATTGGCATGAGTCCGGAACAAATGGAACGAATATTTTTGCCTTTTGAGCAGGTGGGGAATCCCTTAAATAAAGCACAAGGGACCGGATTGGGATTAGCCATTACTCAGAAACTGGTTCAGATGATGGGGTCTAAGTTAGAAGTAAGCAGTCAGTTGGGCATTGGCACTGTATTTTGGTTCGATTTGCACTTAAAAGAAACCACAGCTGTATCCAAACCCATTACTCCTAACACAGGGATTATTGGCTTCAAAGGTCAGCCACCCACAATTCTGGTGGTGGATGATAAACAGGAAAATCGCTGGGTGATTGTCAATCTGCTAGCTCCCCTGGGATTTGAACTGATGGAGGCTAGCAATGGTCAAGAGGCTTTAGAGGAAGCCACAGCATTTCCACCAGACCTGATTATCACTGACTTGTTGATGCCACAGATGGATGGCTTTGAGATGATTCGACAGTTACGACAATCCCCCCAATTGCACTCAAAAGTAGTGCTGGCGTCTTCGGCTAGTGTATTTGACACCGACAAGGAAAAGAGTACTCAGGCTGGAGCGGATGATTTTCTGCCTAAACCAGTAGAGGCAGAAAAGCTACTAGAGATGTTACAAGTGCATCTGAAACTGGAATGGATTTATCAAGCAAAGCAGGAAGGAGGAAGTAGGAAAAAGAAAAACATCTCATCTCAAATTATAGAGATGGTGCCTCCTCCAGTCGAGAAAATTTCCCAACTTTACGATCTGGCTAGATCAGGCTTAATCAATGACCTTTTAAAAGAAATCGATAACCTAGAAAAATCCGATCCAAACACTAGTGATTTTGTCCAAAATATCCGTGAATTAGCTCAAAAGTTTCAGTTAAAAAAAATACGCTCTTTCCTTAACGAGTATATTCAGTGAATTGATAAGATTCCTGTTTTATTTAAAAATAAGTTATCTGTAGCCTATTTTTGACATTTCATATAATGACTAATTAAAAATAGTAAACTTTATGTAATCAGGGACTAAACAAAGGTAATTTAATGAATAAATTAAAACTAATTAATCCTATACTAACACTCCAAAAAAATATCCACTCTCTACCCCTAGCACTCACTATTTTTACAGGGGTTATGTTTTCCGTAATAACCTTCATAGGAACTTGGAATTTAGAAAATAAAACCATCGAAAAAGAGTTTAAACAAAATGCAAATGATATTGTTTCTTTGCTCAAAATAAGCCTTGACAAAAATCTACACCAACTGGAATCGATTGTTGGGGTCTATGCTGCCTCCGAAAAAGTTACTCGTCAGGAATTTCGGGCTTTTGTAAATCCTTACTTGTCAAATCATTCAGATATCCAAGGCCTACAGTGGATTCCTTGGGTAACCCATGACCAACGAGCCGCTTACGAACAAGCTGCCAAACAAGAGGGTTTTCTTAACTTTAAAATTACAGAACATAATCCTCAGGGAAAGCTGATTAAGGCTAAACCCAGAGCAGACTATTTTCCTGTCTATTTTGTTGAGCCATACCACGATAATGAAACAGTGTTGGGATTTGACCTAGCCTCGAATTCTGTCAGTTTGGAAGCTTTGCAATTATCACGAGATAGTGGCAAAGCGATCGCCACCGCACCCATGAAATTAATGCGTAAAAACTCCCAGCACAAACTAGGATTTCTAATTTTATGGCCAATTTATCGACAGAATAAACCTACTAATTCAATTATATACCGTCGCCAAAATCTGGAAGGTTTTGCCTCAATTTATTTTTTGATTGGAGATGTCGTAAACAAGGCTTTAAAGTATCGACAACCCATGGGAATTGATGTTTACATGTTTCACGAATATACCCCAACAGAGAAGCGATTGCTCTATACCTATTCATCTAGTACACCCAAAGCATCAAATGACTTGAATAATAAAGACTTTGCTAGTCTTAGAAAGGGGTTACACCATACTGTAATTCTTGATGTCTCAGGACAGAAATGGTTGATTCTGTCTAAGCCCAATTCTGAATATATCGCGAGTCGAAGAAGCTGGTATCCCTGGACTGTTTCCTTAGGGGGGCTATTACTAACCATATTGCTGGCTATCTATATTAGCGATCGCATTTCAGCAGTAGCAGCACTGGTCGAGAGTGAAAGACAGCTAGAACAACGAGTTGAGCAACGGACAGTGGAACTCCAGAAAGCCAAAGAAGCCGCAGTTCGGGCAGCAGTGGAAAGTGAAGCTGCTAACCGTGCTAAAAGTACATTTTTTGCCAACATCAGCCACGAAGTCCGTACTCCTCTCAACGGTATTTTGGGTTACGCTCAAATCCTGAAAAAATCAACTAGTCTAACTGCTAACGACAAGAAAGGTATTGATATTATCGAACAGTGCGGCTCTGATCTGCTCAGCCTGATCAATGAGATTTTAGACCTCTGTACAATTGAAGCTAATAAATTAGAACTCCATTCCCAAACGGTTGATTTTGGTACCTTCTTGAAGGACATCGTAGAAATTTGTCAGGTTAAAGCAGAACAAAAGGGTATTTCCTATAGTTACCAAGCGACTTCTCGACTACCTACAGCAATTACTGTTGACGAAAAACGCTTGAAACAAGTGCTGATTAACTTACTCGACAATGGCATTAAATTTACTGAAACAGGAGGAGTAGCATTTACAGTTAGTGTCCTGAAATCAAGGAAAAATGCCAAAGACAAAACAACAAATAAACTCGAAGAAATTACCACTATTCGCTTTGAAGTAAAAGACACCGGTATTGGCATGAATAGTGAGCAATTATCTAAACTATTTTTACCATTTGAAAAGCCCAAAAATCCCTCTGGTTATGTGGAAGGTACTGGACTCGCTTTAGCAATTACTAAGAAACTTGTCAAGATCATGGGTGGCGAGATTAATGTCGAGAGTAACCCAGGACAAGGTAGTATTTTTACTATAGATTTAGACGTAAAAACTTATACCAATTTCTATGAAATAAATTTTTATCAAAATACAAATAAGCAAAAAGTATTTAATTTAAAAGAAAATAATAATACTCAGACAACATCAGTTATAACAACAGAAATTGTTATTCCTCCAAAAGAAAAACTAGTCTACCTTTACGATCTGGCTATGTCAGGCTTAATCAATGACCTTTTAGAGGAAGTCGATAAACTGGAAAAAAATGATGATATATTTATACCATTTTCCCAAACTATCCGTCAATTATCCGAAAAATTTCAAATCAAAAAAATTCGAGAGTTCATCAAACAATACCTGTAACCTAATTAGATAAACCTTGTGGATAACACTAGAAATGCCAAAGGAAGAAAGCAAGGGTAATGGATAAGAGACTGAAACGGTTGCTTGGGTAGGACTGGCTGGAAACTCTATAATAGAACTATTGTATTTACCTTTGTCTTTATAACCTCTGTATTTACAACCCCACAATTATTAAATAACTCGCACTAGTTTAGCCTTAGTAATAAAAAACAATGGCTGCATCTCTCTTGAGGAGGATATATAAACATTATATGACTAAGTTAAAAACAGACCCAAGCACCGAATCTTCATTGTCAAATATCGTTGTAAGCAACTCATCCCAACCTTTGATAAGTCCCCTTTCCTGGTTCAGAAAGCAGCTAAATCGCCTTAGTATCAGTCAAAAGATTGCCTATGGGTATGGTATTGCCCTTGGGATTGCTGTTCTGGGAACAACAGTTGGACTCCTTATTGGCAATAACTACCAAAACTATGCCCAGAACTTAAGAGAAGATACCTTAGAAGAAAGTGAGCTTCTCATAGACTTGCAACGTTACCTGCTGGAAGTACAAATACACCATCAATACTTTGCTGTTTTGTTCCAGCAACCAGAGATTTTTCATGAAGAGTATTCTGCTTTTAAAAAGCATTCACGATTAGCCCAGCAAAACTGGTTTGCATTAAAAGAATCTTACAAAAAACCAGAGGTAGATGAGCTAGAAGAGGAAGTTGAACTTTTAAATAACCTTATCAAAAATTATGACAGCCTAATACAAGTATATACCCAACGTATAGAGGCACTATTGCGGGAAATTGACCCGTCGAATTTGACCCCAGAACACATCGATCAAGCCCAAAAAAAGTTTTTAGACTTAAGCAAGAGTCCTTTAGGGCTAAACCTCAGGAGTTTCGTCTATGACCTTGAGGAATTAATAGAGGAGGTTGAGGAGGAAAGACCACATGCCAAAGCTGTGCTAGCGGCTTCTGAAAGGCTTCGGACTCGAATCATTTTGATTAGCATGATTGCATCAGTTTCAACCGCAGCCCTATTAGCCTTTTATACCAGTAAAACACTGTTAGCAGCTCAAGACCTAGAAATCCAACGTCAACAGCTCCTCAGCCAAGAATTACAAGTAGCTAAAGAAACCGCTGAAATTGCTAACCGTGCCAAAAGTGAGTTTCTGGCCAATATGAGTCATGAACTGCGTACTCCCCTGAATGGCATCCTCGGCTATACCCAAATCCTCCAACGCTCTAAAATCATGAGCTCTGAAGAACTCAAGGGTATCCGTGTCATCCACCAATGTGGTAACCACCTACTGACCCTGATTAATGATATTTTAGACATTTCTAAAATAGAGGCTAAGAAAATGGAACTGTACCCAAGGAATTTTCATTTTTCTTCCTTTTTAGAAAATCTAGTTGACATCTGCCGTATCCGCGCTGATCAGAAGGAAATTTCCTTTAGTTACCAACCCCAGAATCAACTACCCAATCATATCCATGGTGATGAAAAACGGCTGCGACAAATACTAATCAACTTACTGGGTAATGCCATTAAGTTTACTGACACTGGGGCAGTGACCTTTAAGGTAAATGTACTGGAGTCAAAGCCCTTAACAACAAAGGGGGAAGACAAAAAGCCAAAGCACCATGGACTGATCAGAACAATTCGGTTTGAAATTGAAGACACCGGTATTGGTATGAGTCCGGAACACATCGAACGCATAGTGTTGCCGTTTGAACAGGTGGGGAATGCCTTAACTCGAGCCGAAGGCACCGGATTAGGATTAGCCATTACTCAGAAACTCCTGGAGATGATGGAGTCTACGTTGAAAGTGCAAAGCCAGCTCGGTGTTGGTAGTGTATTTTGGTTTGATTTGGAGTTGCCAGAAGCGACAGGGGTAACTGAGGTGTACGCTCGTGATCAGACAATTATTGGTTTCCTTGGCCAAAGCCGCAAAATTCTGGTGGTGGATGATAAACAAGAAAATTGCTGGGTACTGGTGAATCTGCTCGCTCCCCTTGGCTTTGAACTCAAAGAAGCGAGCAATGGTAAAGAAGGTTTGGAGAAAGCTCAACAGTTCCAACCGGATCTGATTATTACTGACTTGTTGATGCCACAGATGGATGGTTTTGAGATGATCCGACAGTTGCGAGAATCCTCCCAATTCTCATCAGTGCCACTGATCGCTTGTTCAGCCAGTGTGTTTGATGATCACCAGCATCACAGTATTGAGGCAGGAGCCGATGATTTTCTGCCCAAGCCAGTAGAGTCAAAACAGCTATTAGAGAAGTTACGGAAACATCTGAAACTAGAATGGGTTTATGAAGAAGAAGACGATAAAGATACAGAAGATAAAGATAAAAACCTAAGCACCAAGGCAGCATCCTCCCTAAAAACTAAAAACTCCATAGTGCCACCCTCAAAAGAAGCACTAGACCAGCTGTATGATCTAGCAAAGACTGGCTTAATTAGCGAGATTTTAAAACAAGTGGAAATCCTGGAAAAATCTGATGATAATTTAATTCCATTTAGCCAACATCTCCGTCAATTAGCCGAAGACTTTAAACTCAAAAAAATCCGACAGTTTATTCAGCATTATCGGGATAAATAACTATTATAGCAAAGGGAGCAGGGAGTCGGGAGTCGGGAGCAGAGGTAATAAAATTGAATCTAGCTTATAAGTATAATAAACGCTATCTCAAAATTAACTATTACTAGCTAATCACAAAAAGTCTTATTTAGTAAATTTTTACGATCATATACCAATAAAATCAACTAGAAATTAATCTGAAACTGTTATTTGGGTAATATGAGCTGGGAATTCTATAATATGGCTATTGTAGAATTCCACAACCGTAAACTATTCGCAATAGTTTTATTGTAGTGATAAAAGATAATTGCTGCATCTCTCTTTAGGAGGATATCAAGAAATGATATAACTAAATTAAAAATAGACTCAAGCACCGAATATTGATTGTAAAAAACGGTTTAAACCAACTCATTCAAAGCTTTAACAGGCTCCCTTGTCTCTTTCATAAAGGGGCGTTTTGCACCTTTATGCCATTGACTTTGACACTAGAACCTAAGTTGCTCAAGGCATGTCTGAGGCTGACCAAAAACCCGTGATTATCAAGGGTAAAATTAATAGTTTATTGGAGATGTCTAATGAAGTTAAATAGCTGGTTTCCCCTAGCTCTAGGGGCGAGCCTAGCCATGTTGGTAAGCTGCACTCCCAACACCACTAAGCAAGTAACCAATGTCGAACAAGCCCAGCAGCAAATTAAGATTACTGGGGCAGGGAGTCCCTATCCAGCCATGAAGGTATTAGCTGCTGCTTATGAAGCTAAGACAGAAAACACAGTCATTACCTTTTTGCCAAAAAGTCAATCCCCTGGTGGAATTGCTGGCGCTAAAGACAAATTGGTTGATATTGGTACTGTTACCAGGAGCTTGAAACCAGAGGAAGATGATGGCTCTTTAGTATATCGGGAAATCGCCAAAGATGGTTTAGTAGTAGCAACTCATCCTAGTGTCGTAGGAGTGACCAATTTGCAAACTGAACAACTCAAGGCCATCTACAGCGGAAAGGTGACCAATTGGCAAAAGCTAGGGGGACCAGAGGCAACAATTATCGTGCTGGATCGACATGAAGATGAGTCAGCCAAGAAACTATTGCGGAAATATTACCTTGGGTCAGACCTCAAGAATGCTCCAGAAGCAGTGATTTTGCGCCACGAAGCTGATTTAATTGCAGCAGTTCAGAGTACACCCTACAGCATCGGTGCTTTCTCCCTGGCCTATGCGATCGCTAATCAGCTACCTGTGAACCGCCTTAGTCTCGATGGCGTGGAACCCACCCCCGAAAACATTAAGTCAGGTAAGTATAAAATGGCGCGTCGCCTTGGCATCGTCTACCCCCAGACCCCCTCAGATAATGCCCAACCCTTTATTGACTTCGCCTTTAGCAAAGAAGGAGGCAAGCATCTGCTCGAATCAGGGTTCATACCATCTAGCCAGGAACAGGAGTAGTAGTGATATGTTCCGACAGATGTACTCGAAACTTTCCCTCAGAGCAAAAATACTATTGCCGATGCTCTCTGTATTCCTGGGAATGTCGATAGTAGGAACCTTTGGTTTGGGCTATTTTTTCACTAAGCGTATAGAACTGCAACTGAAAAATAAAATCCAGAACTTCTCATCCGTACAATTGCATGCCTTTGAACAGGAAAAAGAAACTCTATTTTTGAAGGCAAGGTGGATAGCAGACAGACAGGATGTTTCCACATTAGTTGCCACAGGGAACCGGGAAAAGCTGTTTCAGTATTTACTGCCTATACAGTTATCTTATCAGCTCGATCTGCTTAAACTCGTAGACAAGAACGGGTCTGTATTGCTGGAACTGCGGCAGGCGGGGCTTAACCAAGTTCAGCTACTGGACGAGACAGTCCAGCAAGCGGCAAGCATTGGCATGGATTTGTTCGATTTCGTCCCAGCTGAAGACAATGCTGCATCGCTCCTAGTCGGTCTAACCTCGGTGAAGTCTGCCAAGGAAATCTTAGGGGGAATAATCGTTGGCATTACCATTAGCGATGAATGGCTCGAACAATTACGCCCCCATAGGCACCATCACCTGGTTACCTTCTACGATTCTCAGGTTACTGCCTCTACCTTAACCGATGCTAAAAACACTCCTTGGGAGCCACCGCCAATCAAATCCCTGCCAGTGCGGGTCACTATTGCCGAGAAGAACTACATTGCCAAAAGTGTAGAGATCACCGGGATCAATGGCAAGGGGGGCAAACTAGTTTTACTTTACTCCGCCGCACCTCTTGAGGAGGTGCAGCGACAGTTGTGGTTCAGTATCAGTGCTTTGTTTTTGCTGGGGTTAGCATTTACCACCGTAGTTGCCAACAGGGTGACGTTGTTGATTATCCGTAACATTAAACAAGTAACAGAAGTAGCCCAGCGCGTCACTAAAGATGATGATTTTACTCTACAAGCCCCTACCATATCCCAAGATGAAATAGGAGTCTTAGGCACTTCTTTGAATCATCTGATTAAACAAGTAAAGCATCTTTTGGCATCCAAAGAAGCAGAAGTTCAACGTCAACAGCTCCTCAGCCAAGAATTACAAGCAGCTAAAGAAACCGCTGAAATTGCCAACCGTGCTAAAAGTGAGTTCCTGGCCAATATGAGTCATGAACTGCGCACTCCCCTCAATGGCATCCTCGGCTATACCCAAATCCTCCAACGCTCTAAAATCATGAGCCCTGAGGAACTCAAGGGCATCCGTGTCATCCACCAATGTGGCAACCACCTACTGACCCTAATTAACGATATTTTAGATATTTCTAAAATCGAGGCCAAGAAAATGGAACTGTACCCAACAAATTTTCATTTTCCCTCCTTTCTAGAAAATCTAGTTGATATCTGTCGCATCCGCGCTGATCAAAAGGACATTTTATTTACTTACCAACCCCAGAATCAACTCCCCAATCATATCTATGGGGATGAAAAACGACTGCGACAAATACTAATTAACTTACTGGGTAATGCCATTAAGTTTACTGACACGGGACTTGTGACCTTGAAGGTAAATGTCCTGGAGTCAAAGCCCTTAATAAAGGGAGAAGACAAAAAGCTAAACCACCATCGACTAATCAGAACAATTCGGTTTGAAATTGAAGACACCGGTATTGGTATGAGTCCGGAACACATCGAACGCATAGTGTTGCCCTTCGAGCAGGTGGGGAATGCCTTAACTCGAGCCGAAGGCACCGGATTGGGATTAGCCATTACTCAGAAACTCCTGGAGATGATGGGGTCTACTTTGGAAGTGCAAAGCCAGCTCGGTGTTGGCAGCGTATTTTGGTTCGATTTGGACTTGCCAGAAGCGACAGGGGTCACTGATACGATCGCTCCTGACAAGACAATCATTGGTTTGTCAGGCCAAGGGCGCAAAATTCTGGTGGTGGATGATAAACAGGAAAATCGCTGGGTACTGGTGAATCTGCTCGCTCCCTTTGGCTTTGAAATGGAAGAAGCGAGCAATGGTGAACAGGGTTTACAGAAAGCCACAGACTTCCAACCGGATCTAATTATTACTGACTTGTTGATGCCACACATGGATGGTTTTGAGATGATCCGGCGGTTGCGAGAATCCTCCCAATTCTCATCAGCGACAGTGATCGCTTGTTCAGCCAGTGTGTTTGATGATCACCAGAACAAAAGTAGTGAGGCTGGAGCCGATGATTTTCTGTCCAAGCCAGTAGAGTCAAAGAAGCTATTAGAGAAGTTACAGGTACATCTGAAACTAGAATGGGTTTATGAAGAAGAAGAACATAAAAATAAAAACGTCACTACCAAAGCACCATCCCCCCTCAAAACCAAAAAGTCGATAGTGCCGCCCTCAAAAGAAGCACTAGATCACCTGTACGATTTGGCGAAGACTGGCTTAATTAGCGACATTTTAAAACAAGTCGAAATCATCGAAAAAACCGATGATAATTTAATCCCATTTAGCCAATATCTCCGTCAATTAGCCGAAGACTTTAAACTCAAGAAAATCCGACAGTTTATTCAGCAATATCGGGAGCAATAATTATTATAGCAAAGAAATTAGGGAGTAGGGAAGAGGGAGTAGGGAATAGCGAAAAAATCCTGTGTAACTCATTATGCTATAAATAGCTATAAAATAAATTCATTGATAAAAAAAACAATAAAACCAGGCATAAAACTCTATATTGTGTATAGCAATATGTGTAGTAATTTTGATAATTTTTGTTCCCTAGTCCCGTCTTGATGCAGTCGCTCATGGGGGGAACCCTCGCAGGTCGGCGCTGCCTCCCCAAGACCGCTTAGGTGCGCTTGATCCGTAATTAAATTCGCCACGGGTCGCACCTCTGAATCGCTACTCCCTGCTTCCTGTTCCCTTTGCTATAGGATTGATTCATAACTAATGCTACAGGTATATAGTTGCTGCAGAAGTACTGAAGCAGGTGCACAAAATTAATTACACATTTTAAAATACTCAAAGCCTTTCATACTAAGGGTTACAGAGATTGGCAGTAGGAAATTAATTCTGTGTAGGTGCTTGAATATTATCTGAATAAAAAAAAGATACTAAAGTTTTTTTTGTAATTAAAGGGAACAATTAAAGGGGAAGAGTGAACAGAATACTTTTGTAAAACTAGCGAAAAATAAACTAGTTAATCGGAGCAATGAAAACTATCAAAAAAATTAGCCCTATAGCCGAATTAAACTACTTTTTAGCTATTTTTATACCTTTAACGATAGGGATAGGAAGTTTTCTAGTGCTCATGCATCGCACCGAGGTTAAGGTTGATACAACAGAAGTCAACCTTAATGAAATCCGTAATGTTGAGATGGCAGCTCAACGAGCAACTAGTGATTTCCATGTCATTTTATCAGACTTGAGATTCCTAGCCAATCAAAATGAGTTACGGACAATGTTAGATAGCACCAGTGATGCTCCCCAAGAAACTGAAAGGTGGCGCATGGCTCTTATTAAAGAATATCTCATCCTGGTTCGAGAGAAAAGGCTTTATGACCAAATTCGCTTTCTGGATACAACTGGTAAAGAAATTGTTACAGTAAACTTTAACCAGGGTCAGCCGGTTATTGTGCCTGAGGAAGAACTGCAAGTCAAGGCCAATCGTTACTGGTTTAAAAAAACCTTAGCTTTGCCAAAGGGAGAAATGTTTGTCTCTCCCCTAGACCTGAATGTCGAAAATGGAAAAATTGAACACCCCCTGAAGCCAGTGATTCGCGTTGGTAGCCCTGTGTTTGACAGTTATGGTCAGAAACGGGGCATCGTCATGATTAACTATTTTCCTAAACATTTCATCAATAGTTTGGAACCCGAAAATAACACGTCATTAGGAGAAATGATGCTGTTGAATAGTGAGGGATTTTGGCTGAAGGGAACCAACCCAGAGGATGAATGGGGATTTATGTATCCTAACCGCAAAGACCGTACCTTTGCCAAGGCGTTTCCAAAAGCATGGCAACGGATTTATAAGGCTGATCACGGGCAATTTGAAACTGCCAACGGTAAGTTTACCTTTATCACTGTTCATCCTTGGCACGAGATGCAAACAGGTAAAACTCCTCTACAAAAGCTTTTTTCTGATCTCACTAGGATCGATGCTAACTCCGATACCTGGAAAATTGTCACCTACATTTCCCCTAAGGTCATAAATGAACGCTCTCGTGATTCCTGGAAGCCCCTAGGGCTGCTTTATGGTAGTTTAGTGCTGCTAATTGGTATTGGTTCTGGTTTACTAGCACGGGCTAAGGTAGACCATCAGCAAGCAGAACAGGAACTGGGACTGAGTCAGGAACGCTTGCAGCTAGCCTTAGAAGGATCCGGTCATGGACTCTGGGACTGGAACATCACGACTGGAGAGGTTTATTACAGTCCCCGGTGGTTAGAAATGCTGGGCTATGATTTGGATGAGCTACCAGGATACCTCAGCAGTTGGAAAAAGCTGATACATCCAGAGGATAAACCCTTGGTAAAGTCGTTGCTGAATGCTTGTCTAAAGAACAGTTCGGTTCTCTTGGCCTGTGACCATAGAGTACGAACTAAATCCGGTCAATGGAAATGGATTGCCATTTACGGTAAAGTCGTGGCTCATGATGACAAGGGCAACCCGAAACGAATGGTAGGAACCCATAAAGATATTAGCGATCGCAAACAGGCCGAGGAGGAATTGCGACTGAGCAGAGAACGCTTTCGCACGCTCTATGAAAATACACCAGTTATGCTGCATTCGATTGATAGCAATGGCAAATTGCTCAGTGTCAGTAACTACTGGCAAAAGAAGCTAGGCTACGATCGTAAAGAAGTGATTGGAAGACCATCGACGGATTTTTTAACAGAAGAATCACGCCAGTACGCCCAAGGGGTAGTTCTACCTCAATATTTTCAGACAGGAATTTCCTTGGATGTTCCCTATCAGGTGATCTGCAAGAATGGAGAAATCATTGACGTGCTTCTTTCCGCTATTGCTGAACAAGATGAGTTAGGTCAGGTGGTTCGCTCTCTAGCGGTTATGGTTGATGTCACTGCTCGCAACCAAGCGGAAGCTGCACTGCAACATGCTAAAGATGCTGCGGAAGTCGCCAATTCTGCCAAAAGCGAATTCCTGGCTAACATGAGCCACGAACTAAGAACCCCCCTTAATGGTATCCTCGGCTACACCCAAATCCTCAAAAAGTCCAAAACCATGACCTCTGAGGAACTCAAAGGCGTCCACATCATTGATCAGTGTGGTTCACACTTGTTAACCCTGATTAACGACATTCTGGATCTCTCCAAAATTGAAGCCAGGAAAATGGAACTCGTTCCTAGCAATTTTCATTTTTCCTCCTTTCTAGAAAACTTAGTTGACATCTGCTGTATCCGCGCTTATGAGAAGGACATTGTATTTACTTACCAACCCCTTTCTCAACTCCCCAATGGCATCTATGGGGATGAGAAACGCCTACGACAAGTACTGATGAATCTCCTAAGTAATGCCATCAAGTTTACCGACTCTGGGGAAGTAACCTTGAAAGTGAGTGTCCTTGAATCTACGCAAAAGCAGAACCCCCCATCACCCTCCTTCACAAGGGAGCTTAACAAAGAAAAAAGGACAAAAATCCGGTTTCAAGTAGAAGATACTGGGATTGGTATAACCCCAGAGCAATTAGAAACGATTTTTTTGCCCTTTGAACAAGTAGGAAATTCCTTTCGCAAAGCAGAAGGGACAGGATTGGGATTAGCGATTACTCAGGAACTCCTGTCCATGATGAACTCTACCTTAGAAGTAAGGAGCCAGCCCGGAATTGGCAGTGTGTTTTGGTTTGATTTGGAGTTGCCACAAGCCACAGAAAACTTAGATGCCCCCATGGCTTCTCAAACAGCGATCATTGGCTTTAAAGGCAAGAGACGGAAAATCCTGGTGGTGGATCATAACTGGAAAAATCGCATGCTTTTGGTTAATCTGCTTGCCCCTCTTGGGTTTGAACTGGTGGAGGCAAGCAACGGTCAAGAGGGTTTGGAGAAAGCTCAGTGTCAGCCTGACCTAATTATTACCAACTTGGTGATGCCAGGGATGGATGGTTGGGAATTGATCCGACAGGTGCGAGAATCCCCCCAATTACAGTCAGTAGTGGTGATTGCTTGCTCAGCCAGTGTATTTGATACTCACCAACACAAGAGTATTGAGTCTGGGGCGGACGAGTTTCTCCCCAAGCCAGTAGATTTAGAAAGACTATTCGAGATATTACGGATGCATCTGAGACTGGAATGGGTGTATGAAGGAAAAGAACAAGGAGAAAAGATGATGGCTGAAAACATCTCATGTCAAACTACAGAGATTATCCCTCCCCCAGCTGAAAAACTTGCTGAGCTCTATGATTTGGCCAGAACAGGCTTAATCAGCGAAATTTTAGAACAAGTCGATAATCTGGAAAAATCTGATGAAAAATTGGCTATTTTTGTCCAACATATCCACCAATTCGCTCAAGGCTTTCAGGTTAAAAAAATCAAAGATTTCATCAAACAATACCTGGAACGTAATTAGTTAAGAGGTAAGCCTATGCGCTACAGATGGTGCTACTTGATGTGCCAGCTAACGCCCTACGCCCATGCCACCCTTGCTAGGGATCAGCCAATAGCCTAGTTTTAGGCTAAGCAAATGCTCATTGATAATGAAAGCTAAGTTTTAGGGTTTAATGGGATTAACATTAATAAAATCCTATTTTTACGGCTTAATTATTACGACTTAATACTGATAGCTTTATGGTTAGGTATATTAGGAGTTATCAAGATCGTTTAGCAAGGATTTATTAATTGGTGAATTACTTTTACCACTCTATAAAAAGGTGTAACAATGAACGATGGCCAGGATGAACAACTAATATTAATTGTAGATGATATCGCCACCAATTTAGAAGTACTATCCACTACATTGATCAGTGCTGGTTTCAAAGTTGCAGTCGCCACTGATGGCGAAAGCGCCATTGAACAGGTTGACTATAAACCGCCAGATTTGATTGTTTTAGATGTAATGATGCCAGGAATTGATGGTTTTGAAACGTGCCATCGGCTGAAGGAAAATCCCTTAACCCGTGAAATTCCTGTGATTTTTATGACAGCCCTGAGCGAGACCGTGAACAAGGTCAAGGGTTTTTCTCTCGGAGCAGTGGACTATCTGACCAAACCGATTCAGTCAGAGGAAGTCTTAGCCAGAGTTAGAACCCATTTGCAACTGCAATGTCAGGCAAAGGCCCTCAAGGAGCAAAATGGCCTTCTTAAAGAGGAAATTGAACAGCGAAGGGCAGCAGAAGCAAAGTGGGAAAACACACTAGAACAGCTCGAAGCTGCCCAAAGCCAGATAATCGCCCAAGAAAAACTGGCTGCTCTTGGACAACTGGTTGCAGGAATCGCTCACGAAATCAATACTCCCCTCGGAGCAATTCGCTCCTGTGTGGGCAATCTGTCTAACTTCTTCAACGACCACCTCCACGAATTACCCTCATTTTTTCAAGGACTCTCGCCAGAACGTCAGTCGGATGTGTTGGCCTTACTCCAATACTCCAGCCGACAGACTACTCCTCTATCTACCCGAGAGCAACGTCAACTCAAACGAAGGTTGAGAACCCAACTGGAATCCTACGCTATTGATAAAGCAGTGAAGCTAGCCAATTTATTGGCGGGAATTGGGGTTTATGAGGAGTTCGAAGAGTTTTTGCCTCTCCTGAAAGACCCAGACAACGAAATGATTTTAAGCACTGCCTATCAATTAGCTAACCTCTATACGAGTACTCGCAACATTACCACTGCCGTGGAACGAGCTACAAAAGTGGTGTTTGCCTTGAAAACTTATGCTCGTTATGACTCTAGTGGGGAAAAGGTAGATGCACAGATTACTGACGGCATTGACACGGTTTTGACTCTTTATCATAACCAACTCAAACATGGCGTAGATATCAACAGAAACTATGACGATTATTTGCCAGTTATCGGGTGCTATCCTGATGAACTCAATCAAGTCTGGACGAATCTAATTCACAATGCCCTGCAAGCTATGGAGAACAAGGGGACTTTAACCATTAACGTCAGGCAGCAAGATGAGCAAATCAAGGTCAGCATTACTGACACTGGCAAGGGGATTCCTCCTGAAATTCAGCCGAAAATATTTCAGCCGTTCTTTACCACGAAACCGGCTGGAGAAGGCAGTGGTTTGGGATTAGATATTGTTAGGAAAATTGTAGAGAAACATCACGGACACATGGAGGTGGATTCCGTACCCGGTGAAACTACCTTTACAGTTTCCCTACCAATTCATCAGCCATCGACTGTGGCTGAGGAGGTAAATTGAGATGATCAAGCTGAAACTGTTATTTGGACAGGATTGCTGGGGAACTTTATAAGTGTAGCTACTTGATAAACAATTGTCTGAGGCAATAAAACCCAGTCTAGGCAAGAGCGGGGAGTGTCAAAACTCTGGCTAGTTGCAGTCCATGTCATTAAATCATCCATAGTAACCAAGAATGATTACACTCCCAGACTATCGGCTCACTCAGGGAATTTACTAAGGGCATTAGAACCCTAGTTTATCAAGGGGTTTATGAGGCTGAGCAGAAACTTGTGATCTTTGATCGCTCTGAAGAGCGCGCCAAAGGCGATTAGCCCGAAGGGCTACCCTACCCTCCGGAAGTGTTGTTGCCAAAGGCCTCCGCTACGCGAACGCAAAGCGTGGCCTTTAGCGAAACGCTTCCGCGCTTATGCGATTAAGACCGTAAGATTACTTATGCGATTAGCCCGAAGGGCGTTGATAAGCGCGATCGCTCTGAAGAGCGCGCCAAAGGCGATTAGCCCGAAGGGCGTTGGCTAGCCAACGCGACCTTGCTTACTCAACCCATCTCGACCGTCTCCCTGCCTATTGATACCAATTTGTCAAAGTAAAACTACAGATTTAGATGGAGAAATGGGGAGATGGCCAGATGAAATTGATGTGTAGCCGTAATGAGCCAGAATTGGTATGAATTAAATGAGGAAACTAGTCATGTCTGACGCCGTAATTTTATGTGTTGATGATGAAATATCGATCTTGAAAAGCTTAGAGATGGAACTTCAAGCAGCTTTTGAAGATCAGTATCTCTATGAATTTGCTGAAAGTGCTGATGAAGCCTTGGAAATCATTGATGAACTTTCTGACAATGGAGAGCAAATTCTGATTATTGTATCCGATTGGTTAATGCCAGGAATGAAAGGGGATCAATTTCTAATTAATGTCCATAACAAATATCCCGCTATTATTAAAGTAATGCTAACGGGACAAGCTGATGACGAAGCGGTTGAACGGGCGCAACAATATGCTAACCTATATCGATGTTTACATAAACCGTGGAATACTAAGGAATTAATTTCAACAATTAAGTCTGCTTTAGTAAAATTATGAATCGAACTGCCATTATCTGTGTTGATGACGAACAAACCATCCTAGATAGCCTGAAGATTGAGCTAGAAACTAGTTTGGGAGATAACTATCTCATTGAAATGACCCAAGGTGGAGAAGAAGCTTTAGAAGTATTCGAAGAATTAGTAGAGGATGATTATGAAGTTGCCCTGGTTATTTCCGATTACATCATGCCCAATCTTAAAGGGGATGAATTACTCAAGCGCATTCATACTATTTCACCCAAAACCCTCAAAATTATGTTGACTGGGCAAGCTGATTTGGAAGCGGTGGGAAATGTGATTAACTATGCTAAATTATATCGTTATATCCCTAAGCCTTGGCAGGCTGACGACCTCAGAATCACTGTAAAAGAGGCATTGTATAGTTATTCTCAGGATAAAGCGCTAGCTGAAAAAAATGCTCAACTTCAGACAATGAATAAAGCGCTAGAAAAATCCAACCGGGAACAAGCTGATTTAATTTCCCAACTTCACGAAAATGAGAATCGCTTGAGGCAGTTCTTAGAAGCTATGCCTGTGGGAGTATGTGTAACTGATACCAAGGGTAAGCCTTATTTGATCAATAAAGCCGGACAGAAGATTTCAGACAGAGCCATCATAGAGTCAGCTACAAAGTTACACTTACAAGACACTTATCAGATTTATCTTGCTGGAACTGAGCAACTTTACCCCAAAGCACAGAATCCGATTTTGAGGGCGTTGCAGGGGGAGAGTGTGGCAGTTGACGATATGGAAATACGCCAACGGGACAAGATGATTCCTGTAGAAGCTTGGGGTACACCGATTTATGATCAAGATGGAAATGTGGCTTATGCGATCGCAGCCTTTCAAGACATCACGGAACGTAAACGAGCCGAAGCCGAGCGGGAGCGATTACTGGCGGAACTCTCTCAACTGAATCAGGATTTGCAGCAAGCCAATGCCCAACTAGAAGACTATTCCCACAACCTAGAAGAGAAAGTAGAACAAAGAACTGTCGAATTAAAAGCTGCTCAACAGCAGATTGTTGTCCAAGAAAAACTTGCCTCCCTCGGCGCGTTAACCGCAGGTATTGCCCATGAGCTCAGAAATCCTCTCAACTTTGTTAACAACTATGCTGAAGGTTCGGCTGAGCTGGTGGAGGAAGCGATTGAAGAACTTGACAACCAATCTGAACATCTCGATCCAGAATCTCTAGACTATCTCAAAGAGATTTTAACCGACATCAAAGAAAATTCCCTAGCCATCAATAAGCACGGGAACAGAGCCGATAGCATTATTAGCAGTATGATGCTGCACGCACGAACCGAGAGTTCTCAACATCAACTGACTAACCTCAATGAACTTTTAGCCGAAGCAGTACAGTTGGTGTATCACAGCAAGCGAGCCTCTGACAATCGCTTCAATATTACCATTGACACAGATTACGATAACTCTATTGAACCATTAGAGCTAGTATCAAATGATCTTAGCCGCGCCTTCATTAACCTACTTGACAACAGTTGCTATGCGGTTCAAACCAAACAGCAATATTATCAGTCAGATCCAGATCAGGTGGACGAAGCCTTTACCCCGACATTGCGGGTCAAAACCCAAAATCTGGAGCAGATGGTAGAAATCCGCATCAGTGACAATGGTATAGGGATACCACCGGATATTAAAGATAAAATTTTCCATCCTTTCTTTACCACTAAACCCACTGGAGAAGGAACAGGATTAGGATTATCAATGACCCATGATATCATAGTCGGTCAGCATGGAGGAAGCTTGAAGCTGGAAACTGAAGTGGGAGCATATAGTGAATTTATCATCACTTTACCAAAACCAGCCCAATAGAGCTAATCATTTTAAAATTGAGCATCTAGAACCTGCTTGATCATGGAAATTACCATCGTGGTCAAGCTACTACCTTTTCCCATAGGTTTTCCCAGTGGCAGCCAATTAATTTACATTTAAAATTGCTACTTAGCCTATTAATTTGCCTATTTTATTAATTAGCTAAAAATCTCCTTAAAAATGTCTGCTATTCCCTCTTCCTTATAATCATTAAATTCACCGGCATCAAACCAGATACCATAGCATACTGGGCATTTTTAATACCGAATATGAGTCTGTTTGATATCAACCATCTTGGTCAGTTTTGTCTGGCATTTCGGGCAATTGATATCTCTAATTTCATTAAAGTTAGTCCCTGTTTTCGGGTCACCTGTATCTATAATCTCTGATCCTTTTATGTCCTTAAACTGCACTAGCTGTCAAGGAATCTGGTTTGATTCCTTGACAGCTAGTGCAGCGGTCTACAGGAATAGTTTAATACACAACTGCTTCTAAGGTTCCTTCACATTTAGGGCATTTCAGCTGGGTCATTTGGCTAAACGATCTCTAGGATTTACATATCATACTTGGTAGGCAGACATAATTCAAGTTGACTGTTAAGACCAGGGAACTTCGGATGGGTAATCGGGTATCTTGGAACAGAAAGGGTTTGAGCAAATTTAAGTTTATTAACCAAGAGAACATAAATTTAACATAATTTATGTTCAGTTATTTATTTGATACTTAATCTATCTAAAAATAGAGATTTTATAGTACAGCCAAAACCAGAAGTGACATAATAACTGCCACTGCTCCTAGAACCACTAGTCCCATCTGCCGGAGCAAGAAGACTTCAGCTCCAGACCAGCCAACAGCAGTGGCAGCAATAATAGCGCGAGCAGGTGAAATCATCGTGGCGTGGGCGCTAGCTCCGTTCTGAGCTCCCATCAGCCACTGTAGTGGTAAGCCAGACTGAATGCTTACCTCTTGTTGTAATTGGGAAAGTAGGGCATTACTCGCAGTATTTGAACCAGTAATCCAGCCTCCTAGAGCAGCTAACCAAGGTGCAACCCATATATACTTGTCACCAAGTGTTGCTGCGGCCATGCCTAGACTAGCTATCATGCCACTGGCTTGCATAACTTGAGAGGCTGCTAGAAAACAGGCGAGTGCTATGGCTCCAGGGATAAATTGTTGCCAAGCTTGTCTTGTTATCACTCGCAGTTTGTGTACGACTGTTCCCAAAATGGTGACTGTAGCCAAAGCTGTCAAAAGTAAATAAAAGCCTGGGTTGTAAAGCAGCGGTAGATTTAGATTAATGGCAGCTATTGATATCACAAAATGGCTCTTCAGCCAAATTTTTAGAGGAATAACTAAGCGAGAAATCAGCAGAATTGCTGTCAGAATCCCGTAGGGAGCTATTACCTGCCAGAGGGATACTTTAGTAATACCATACTCAGCCGAATCATTAGCCGTTTTTTTGGAACTATTATGGGCAGTGTTGACTATATTTACTGGTCTTTTTTGTTTTGCCTTATGAAATAGTTTATGAAATACTTTTCGGTTTGCCCACACAACTAAGAATGACATCACCACTGTGCTGCCAAGTACACCGGCCAGTTCAACCCCAGGAATCCAACTGAACCCCCAAACTCCTATGGTAAGAAGCACTCCGGCAGCGATCGCTTCTGGCCATCGCCGTTGCACGGATTTCTTTCCGCCACTCACTGCTAGTGCCACCAGTCCGTAAACTACGGGCAGAGGAGCAGTCAAAAGAGCAGTTGTCGAACCTAGAATACTAGGATCTAGATTAGTTATTTCTGCTCCAAGAACTGTACCTATTGCCAATCCTCCCCAAGGTACAGCCATTTGACCCAAAATACCCAGTATAGCTGACTGAGCAGAACTATAACCTAGTGCGATAAATAGTGGAATTACTAAAATGGTACCAACTCCAAATCCACTAACTGACTCGGCAAAAGGAGCGAAACCAATCACTAGCAGCAACACCTGTAAGTCTCGCTCAGGAACTAAACGAGCAATACCCCGTCCTAAAAGGCTCATACCATCTACAGACTTGAGCAGATAGTAAAGTAGCAAACTTGGAAATAGCACATAGAACACTGATAGTGATGTCGCAAGTCCCTTTACCAGAGCCAGTAGTAATTGCCCAGGAAACAAACGAAAAACAGGAAATAGTAGTGTTGATCCGATAGCAGCTATCAAAGTAGCAAGTCCTGCCTGTTGGCTTGGTCGCTGCAATACCACTAGCATTACTATGGCTACCCACAAGGGCATAGTAGCAATTATGATTTCCAAGACATTTATCTCCTCTATTAACAAAAGTTAATCGACTTTTGCTAGTTGACGGCTATCCACATTAGGATTTTGAGATAAATTGATAGCTGGAGCTTGACAGAACAGCTTTTCGGTGAACTCCATTTCTCTAAACTGCTGTAATTGGTTTAGTTTGATTTCCAACTCATCTATCCTTTGGATAAGTTTATCAACCACATTAGCTACTGGATCCGGGATGTTACTGTGAGCAAGTGGACTAATCGGCTTGGCGAATTGCCTAACTATCCGTCCCGGAATCCCAACGACAGTGCAGTCATTAGGAACAGACTGTAAAACTACTGAGCCTGCTCCAACACGGCTATTGTCTCCAATTTCAATGTCCCCAAGAATTTTTGCTCCCGCTCCGACGATTACATTTTTTCCCAGAGTAGGATGACGTTTACCTAGTTGTTTGCCAGTGCCACCTAAAGTAACACCTTGATAAATTAAGGTTCCATCTCCAACGATGGCGGTTTGCCCAATTACTACACCTGTACCGTGATCAATAAATATGCCCCGACCAAGGGTAGCACCTGGATGAATATCAATTCCTGTTAGCCAACGGACAATGTAGGATATGAAGCGAGACAGCCAAAATAAACGGTGGCGATATAAGATATGGGCAAGGCGATGAACCGTCACTGCCTGTAAGCCTGGATAGCAAGTTAACACCTCAAGCCAAGAGGATGCAGCAGGATCTTTCTCAAACACAGCCTCAAAATCTGCTCGAATAGAATCCCACAGGCCTAAAGTAGATCGATCTGTGGTTTGGCTATGTTTCTTCAAAGCTTCAAGAGAATGGGTCATTTCTGATTTTTGTTTCATTTTGAGTCAAGCTAATATAGCAGTTAGCAGTGATCTATCAGCGATCAGTTTTTTTGGTTTTCCTTGTCCTGTGTGTCGTTCAGGGTTTTCAGGAGTACCTGATTAAATTGCCAACTGCTATAATAAATATCGGGTCAATTTGTGAGGATTCGATATTTTGAAGCAGTAGAGTGATTTTATTGATGGACTCTACTTACTTCTATGGCACTCAACTATTAACTCAATTTACAGCTGCCATCTGATTAGTCATGGCTAATTTGTAGTTATTCGTCCAAAATGTATCCCAATTCTGTTTGGCTTTCTGATAGCCAGCCGTTAAATCATCTACGGTAGATGGGTCAGCATCAACTATCTCATTAATGGCATCTCTGACCTTTTGACGATGGATAATATCAGCTTCACCAACATGAAAGTTCCAAAATTCCCAATCAATGGTGTGTTTGTTTTCTTTTATGTATGGGTTTTTGACAAGATATTTGTACATAGTAGACAGATAAACTTGGCAAAGACACTCTCCACCCATGCCACATAATCCAATCACATAGGTAGTAGGCTTGGTTAACGTTAGTTGCTTTATCTCACCAAGCAAACTCTTATTTTCTTCGCTAAGACAGTTTTCAAATAAATCTTGATTGATACCAATACTTAACAGATATTTATCCCATAGTTGGAGATGATTCTTATCATGATCTCCTTCCCCTAACTCTTCTGCTAGTATCTCAGCGGTTAAGCTTTTAAATTTTCCATAAGGAGCTTTGGAAATGAGAATTGCCAGATTATCAGGAAACTCTTTGGTAAAATGACGGTACTGGATACATATCTGCTGTAAAGCTTCCAGTGGGGCATGTTGTAAATATTGCAGTTTCTCATCAGCTAGATATTCAGCTTCCAGTCGAGAATGATCTGCCATAGTCCAAAATTGATTACGATTTGTCATTTTTTTATCCTTTGTGTTTTTTATCTTAGCTCTATAACTACCATCATTCAATAATCTGAAAATTTCCTGAGTTTTATATTAAATTAACTGCTTAATCAGCTGGGAATAATCTAATTTTATGAGATGGGTTATAATTAGCTTTGAAATACGTAAATCAATCGGCGCTAAGGTATTGACAACTAATGGTTATTTGATAATTGCGAAAAGCTGTGTAACTTGGCTTTTATATTGCCTATTTCTTATTCCTTATTCCCTATTGCCTATTCCCAGCCTGTAGCCCTATAATAGGTAAATGCCAGTAAAAATCCCACGTGGTTTTGGCCGTGGGAGTGTAAAAAAAAACCGGCTTCTGCTAAGAAACCGGGTTTTTCAAAGGTTCAGCTTATTTATGATTGAATTAACCTTGATGGGCAGGTTCTTTGGCCAAGAACTTCTCTAGTTCAGTCAAGGCATCAGCATCAACTTTAGTTTGCATGGGACAGAACTTTGGTCCACACATGGAACAAAACTCTGCTGTCTTATAGATATCTGCTGGCAGGGTTTCATCATGGTATTCCCGAGCTCGTTCGGGGTCAAGGGAAAGTTCAAACTGGCGGTTCCAGTCGAAGTTGTAGCGAGCAATGGAGAGTTGATCATCTCGGTCCCGTGCTCCTGGACGATGCCTGGCAATATCCGCCGCATGAGCAGCAATCTTGTAGGCAATCAAGCCATTGCGGACATCTTCAGCATCGGGCAGTCCCAAATGTTCTTTCGGGGTTACATAGCACAGCATTGCGGTACCGTACCAGCCAGCCAAAGCTGCTCCAATGGCAGAGGTGATATGGTCATATCCAGGCGCAATGTCTGTCACTAGTGGTCCTAGGACATAGAAAGGTGCTTCTGAACACTCTTCCATCTGCTTTTTGACATTGAACTCAATTTGATCCATCGGCACATGACCAGGTCCTTCTACCATCACCTGTACATCATGTTCCCAAGCACGACGAGTCAACTGCCCCAATGTTTTCAATTCTGCTAACTGGGCTTGATCAGATGCATCATGGGTGCAGCCAGGACGCAGGGAATCCCCTAAGCTGAAGGAGACATCGTATTTCTTGAAAATCTCGATAATGTCGTCAAAGTGGGTATAGAGGGGATTTTGCTTGTGGTGATGGAGCATCCACTTGGCGAGGATACCACCACCACGAGAAACTATGCCGGTTAAGCGGTTTCTGACCAAAGGCAGATGTTCAATTAAGATGCCAGCGTGGATAGTTTGATAGTCAACTCCTTGCTGAGCGTGCTTCTCAATGATGTGGAGGAAGTCATCGGCAGTAAGGTTTTCGACTTTGCCGTGGACACTTTCTAAGGTTTGGTAAACGGGTACCGTGCCAATGGGTACGGGTGAGGCATTAATGATAGCGGAACGAATCTCATCCAAGTTGCCACCACCTGTAGACAAGTCCATTACGGTATCGGCCCCGTACTTCACGGCCAACTTAACCTTCTCTAGCTCTTCATCAATATTAGAAGAGTTGGGGGAGGCACCGATATTGGCATTCACCTTACATTTGGAGGCTATACCAATACACATTGGCTCTAGGTTAGTGTGGTTGATATTGGCGGGGATAATCATTCGCCCCCGTGCCACTTCATCCTTGATCAGCTCAACGGGAAGGTTTTCCCGCTGGGCTACGTAGTGCATCTCTTCTGTCAGAAGACCCTGGCGAGCATAGTACATTTGAGTCACATTGCTCTGACCACGGCGCTTGGCAACCCATTCAATACGCATATTTAATTTCCTCGATGACAGCTTCCCTCCGCCGGTATTAACCGGACTCAGGTTCTAAGGGTGTAATCTCAGCCTGGTTGCTCAGGCACCCCTAGCTTTGGTTTGATTATACTATCACAAAAAAATCAGTCGGATTATAGGATCGCCTAACTTATTATTTAAATTAACTTATGGAATTTTTAACAGAAATAATTATATCGTTATGCTTGTTTAAGATTTAATCTCAAAATAATACAGGACAGTGCTTACTTACACTGTCCTGTTACACTGTCCTGTTAGGGATGATTAATAGCTAGAGGCTATTTTATTCAGCATGGTATTGAGCTAAGTGATTGTCCACATCGCCTTGTGTTAAAGAGCGATCGCAGCCATCTTGACATCGTTAGTGCTTAGAATCTCTTGGAGTTCCTCAGCATCTACGGTTTCTTTATCAATCAGCATTTCAGCAAGCTTATCGAGGATGTGCTTATTGCCAAGAATTACATTCTTAGCCCGTTCGTAGGCTTCATCAACTAGCTTGCGAACCTCTTCATCAATGGTTGATGCTGTGGCATCTGAGAAATCCCGGTCTGAGGCAATATCCCGACCTAGGAACATACTGCCATTCTGCCGTCCTAGGGCTACTGGGCCAAGGCGATCGCTCATACCATAGCGCATCACCATCTGCCGTGCCACCCGAGTCACCTGTTGCAAGTCATTGGAAGCACCTGTGGTCACTTCTTCTTCACCGAAGATAATTTCTTCAGCAATCCGACCACCTAAGGCCACTGCCATCTGATTTTGCAGGTAAGAACGGGAAAACATGCCTGAATCCATCCGGTCTTCGCTAGGGGTGAACCAAGTCAAACCACCAGCACGACCCCGAGGAATAATGCTAATTTTCTGCACTGGGTCATAATCGGGCATTAAGGCACCCACAAGGGCGTGACCTGCTTCGTGAAACGCTACGAGGGTTTTGCGTTTCTCGCTCATTACCCGGTCTTTCTTCTCTGGCCCTGCAAGTACCCGGTCAATGGCATCATTCACCTCATCCATAGAGATTTCGGTTAAGTTGCGACGGGCTGCCAAAATTGCTGCTTCATTGAGCAAGTTGGATAAATCTGCTCCGGTGAAACCAGGGGTCCGACGGGCAATCTTTTCGAGATCCACATCTTTGGCCAGGGTTTTCCCACGAGCATGAACGTTGAGAATTTCCAAACGTCCGGCATAATCAGGACGGTCTACTACTACCTGTCGATCAAAACGACCAGGGCGTAGTAGGGCAGCATCAAGAACATCTGGGCGGTTGGTAGCAGCAATAATAATAATACCGGTATTGCCTTCAAACCCATCCATTTCAGTCAGCAACTGGTTGAGGGTTTGCTCCCGTTCATCATTACCACCGCCTAAACCGGCACCCCGCTGACGCCCCACAGCATCGATTTCATCAATGAATACAATACATGGAGCATTGTTTTTGGCTTGCTCAAATAGGTCTCGCACCCGAGAAGCACCAACCCCTACGAACATCTCGACGAACTCAGAACCAGAGATGGAGAAAAAGGGAACACCTGCTTCCCCAGCTACTGCACGAGCTAAGAGAGTTTTACCGGTTCCTGGAGGTCCGACGAGTAGGACTCCCTTGGGAATTTTAGCCCCAATAGCAGTGAAACGGTCAGCATTTTTGAGGAAGTCTACTACTTCGTTAAGCTCTAGCTTGGCTTGCTCAATACCCGCCACATCCCCAAAGGTTACCTGAGTTTGGGGTTCCATTTGGACTCTAGCTTTGGACTTGCCAAAGTTCATGGCCTGAGAACCTGGACCATTCTGGGCACGCCGCAGTAATAGAAACAATCCCACCAAGAGCAGAATTGGGAAGAAGAAACTGCTTAAGGTCTTGAACCAGAAGCCTTCATCACTCTGAGGTAGAACTGAAATATCTACACCGTTATTATTCAGAAGGTTGATTAGTTGTGGGTCATTGGGGAGATTGACCTCTACCTGACGACCATCTTGAGCGATCGCGATCGCTTTACTGCGGTCAGCACTGATTCTAACGGTTTCCACCTTGCCGCTCTCGACTTGGCTAATCAGCTGGTCGTACCGCCACGTATCTCGACTTGGGGACGGTTTGTCCAAAAATGCTGTACCAAGGGCGATCACCACTATGGCTAGGAGTGCATACAGCCCTGCGTTTCTCCACTTTTTATTCACTCGTTGTTACCTCCATAGATTCGAGGATGTGGCAAATATAGAATTTAGCTTCTTATATTAATTTATGTTAACCTTTCTGAGGAAAACTGGGCGGACTTTATTCTAAAACTGCCTTTCTGGAAGTGTTTTATCCCTTGTGATACCTAAAAATAGTGTTTGGATGGCTGGTGTGGGTTGACCTAGAGCAATGCTTAATATTATAATTTTCAACTTTGGATACCGAAGAGCCAACAGGAGGTACATGATGGCGGTTTTGCGACTTGAAGATGGTACAACCTATACCGAGCTAAGTGATATTGCCCAAGAATTAGCGCCTCTGAAAGTTCAGCTAAATCACTGGTCTGTAGGGGACAACCCAGAAATTCACAGCCTTCTAGAGCAAGACACCCTTAGTGATATTGAAAAGGAAACATTACTCCAAGCTTTAGATAGCTACTTTGAACAACTTAAGGAAACTGCTGGCTATCAATCTCGTGACTTAATCGTACTGTACCCAGACATACCTAATCTTGATGCCCTCCTTTCCAAATTGAAGGATTGTCACTACCATACTGATGATGAAGTGCGCTACATAATTGCAGGAGAAGGGGTTTTTGGGTTTGTACGTCCTGATGGCAGCCAAATGGAGTTGACTGTGCAGCCCGAGGAGTACATTAATGTGCCAGCGAATACTGAACATTGGTTTTATCTGACCCCATCACGACGAGTTAAAGCTGTGCGCTACTTTATCACTACTGAAGGCTGGGTTCCGGAATACACCGGTACGGAAATTCGGATGAAGCCGGTAGTAGCTGTTTGAGAATATCTCAGTTGATAACTTATTTAATATGTCCATTGAAGTTGACTACCGCTTTCCTCGCGGTGTTGATGTCGAAAAACAAGCGAAAGTGATTGCTGTTGGGCAAACCGCAGGCACCTGGAATGCTCGTTTTGCCCATCTCGAAAATGTGTTTCGCTCCCATCTCGGTACTGTTGTTCAAGGTGTCATTAACCCTGATGGTTCTGGTTTGGCTACCATTCGTTTTCCCGAAGCTAATGTGGAAAACGATATCCCTACTCTACTAACCATGATTTTTGGCAAATACTCTATGGCAGGACCAGCTAAAGTCATGGCCGTGCGCTTGCCAGAACATTACGGTAGGCATCCCAAATTCGGAATTACCGGGATTCGGGAAAGACTAGGAGTAGTTGACCGTCCCCTGATTATGGCAATTTTTAAGCCCGCGTTGGGACTCTCAGCGGAAGACCATGGGAAGATTTTACAAGAGGTTGCTGGAGCTGGACTTGACATTATTAAAGATGATGAGATTTTGGGGGATTTGGAGATAGCACCAACCCTGAAACGTCTAGAAGTCTGCCGTAAGGTACTCGATGAAATCAAACAGCAAACTGGGCGCACTGTACTCTATGCGATTAATGTAACTGGTTCGGCTGACAAATTGCTTGAGAAAGCTCATACCTTGGTTAAAGAAGGTGCAAATGCCCTGCTGCTGAATGTCTTGACCTACGGTTTCTCTGTCCTAGAAGCCCTAGCTGCTGATCCAGAGATTAATGTACCGATTTTTGCCCATCCGGCCTTAGCAGGAGCACTCTGTGGAGCCCCTAACCACGGGATGGCTTACTCAGTGGTGTTGGGAACCCTGATGGCTCATGGTGGGGCAGATGCGGTGCTATATCCTGCCCATTATGGTAGTTTACCCTTTGACCCAGAGGAGGAAAAGCGAATTCGAGATAGTTTGCGATCGCGTAATGTATTTCCTGTTCCCTCCGCTGGCATTCATGCTGGGATTGTCCCTAAGGTTGTAGCAGATTACGGACAAGAGGTTATTCTTAATGCTGGCACTGGCATTATGGATCATCCCGATGGTCCAGCTGCTGGCGTTAAAGCATTTTTTGAAGCTTTAAATTGATGATAGGGTGATCGGGTGATGGGCTAATGACAAGATATAATTGATTATACTAATGAGGTACATTACAGTTTATTCTATATAATCCGTAATCCATACTCCGTAATCCCTAATACCACGCAACCCCAAGGGCGTAACTACCTCACCTTTTTGAAAACTACTATAGTAATCCCTATAGTAATATTATTGATTGTGAACATATCGTCAACAGCCACAGTTCTTACTCAGGACTGAGCACTCTTAGACTAAATACTACTGTGAATCGAGTTGTATTCTGCGACTTCGACGGTACCATTACTGCCGTTGAAACCTTTGTGGGCATGCTCAAACAATTTGCTCCCGAGTTGTCCGCCCAAATTATGCCCCAGCTGTACAGTATGAAGCTGACTCTAAGGGAAGGTGTGCGCCAGATGCTAGAGTCAATTCCTTCAGCCAGCTATCCTGACATTATTGCCTATGCTCAATCCAAATCGATTCGGCCTGGTTTAGAGCAATTGTTAGATTTTCTTGAAACTCAGAATGTTCCTTTCATTGTAGTTTCTGGTGGTTTGCGCTGCATGGTGGAAACGGTTCTGAGTCAGGGAAGCAGGGGGAAAAAATCCTTACTTGAGCGGGTAGCAACCATTTATGCTGTTGATGTGGAAACGACCGGGAATTTTCTAAAGGTAACCTCTGAGTTTGAAGGAGATACAGAACTTGTGTCTAAAGTGCGGGTGATGGCACAACACCCAGCTCAAGAGCAGATCGCCATTGGAGATTCGGTAACGGACTTTAATATGAGCCTGAAAGCCCCGGTAGTATTCGCCCGCGATCGCCTCAGCAAATACCTGGACGAGCGCCAAAAGCCCTACATTCCGTGGGATGATTTTTTTGATGTACAACAACAGCTATCCCAGCGGTGGAACAATGGTTAATCTTGGCTGATCAATCGGAAATGACAACTTGAGCTTAGCACTACCTCAATCAAGAATTAACAAATACAATTGCTGAATTGCTGAATCGGAACAATTCAGCAATTCAGCAATTGTACCGTTTATAGGACTCATGAGGTACACATAATTTTTTACTATTGGCTCTTGCCTCTTGTGTATTAGCTGCTCCCTGCTCCCTGCTCCCTGCTCCCTGCTCCCTGCTCCCTGCTCCCTAAAACCAATATATTTGTACCTTACAAGTCTTATAATTTTTATATTTAACCAGACTTGATAGTAGTCCGTATACTGCGCATCACCAAAATCACTAGGGTAACTATGGTTAGCGGTACAACAAATGTCATCATGATAGTACTAAATCGTGATAAAGCGTCGTGTTGTGTGGCGTTGAGGAATAAATACAAGGTATAGGCACCGTAATAGCTTAAAAAGAGAAATCCCTCCCACCGGGAAATTTGATACCCAGTAAAGAAAATTGGCAGACAAGCCACCGCTACTGCAATCATTACTGGAATGTCGAAGTTTAGGGCAGGAGTTGACACCTGTATACCATCAGGCACAATCAAGCTACACATCCCCAGCACCAACAGGATATTAAAAATATTGCTGCCAATAGCGTTACCTACGGCAAGATCCCGCTCACCACGGACACTGGCAATAATGGAGGTGGCAATTTCTGGAAGAGAGGTGCCAACAGCGATAATGGTTAAGCCAATAATCAACTCGCTCCAGCCAAACATCTTGGCCATAGCAATAGCCCCATTAATCAGCCAGCGGGAACCTAGTACTAACATTCCTAAGCCGAAAACAATCAGCCCTAACTGAGTAACTATCTTTTTAAGGCTAGTACGAGACTGGCGAGATTTGGTTTGAGGGGTATCGTGGTCTCGGATTTCCTGATTTTCCTTGCGACTCTGAATAATAGTGAATAAACTATATGCGATCGCGCCAGCCAACAGGATGGTGCCATCGACTCTACCCAGTTGACCATCCAAGCTCATAAACAAGAGTAGGAATGATATGGCAATCATCAATGGTACATCTAATCGCACCAACTGCCGGGATACAACCAAAGGTAACATAGTTGCCGATATGCCTAAGATTAGCAAAATATTGGCTATGTTGCTGCCAACAATGTTACCAAGGGCAATATCCGCTTGTCCGTCATAACTCGACTGCAATGCTACGGCTAATTCTGGGGCACTGGTGCAGTAAGCAACTATAGTCAGCCCAATCACTAAGGGGGAGACGCCTGCTACCAACGCCAACTGTGATGCGCCCTTGACCAAGATTTCCGCCCCAACAACCAAAAGTACAAAGCCAGCAATAAATAAAATGAGAGTGATTATGTTCATTGGCTGTGTGTGAGTAAGTCATTGAGGACGAGTTTACTTCATCAAGCATGAAAGTTGCTATAACCTTGACTTAGCCCTTATAATTATTGCTTAGGGTTTATTAAAATCGCAAAAACCTCAACAGTAACACATATAAAGCGAATTTTTTCCTGTGTTTATCCAGGTTTCGTTTTAGTTTTTAACTAATTTATTAGCTAACTGTTTTCTATTTTTTTTATTAACAAACTCTCTAAAAACAGTTGCTTTAAAGACAGATAGATAAAAGGTGGAATCGTACTGTTGTAGCGGTTAGAGAGTCTACTTTGCTCTAGAAACACGCCTATACAACCATTCTAAACCGATTCCCAGGGCTGCTCAGCATTACCAAAACCTTTGGCTTTGTCCTGAAGCTTGATCATAGTCTTCTCAGTGCCTTCACCCTGCCAAGTTAGAAATGCCCCAAACAGACCCTTCTGATTCTTCCACTCAATTGAATCACTAACCAAATAGGTTTCTGTTGGAACAAGGTGTAATGTTTCGTGACATGATCCTGAACTGCTAGGCTGCACAGGCTGAGGGAGAAGAGCATGAGCTTGGCTAGGTGCAGAGGAATGCCTACTAGATTTTTAAGTCTTTGGAATTGATATTTATACGTTAAAAGTATAAAAAATAACACTTACTTAATTATTTTTGCCAAACCTTTACTGATAATCCAGTGGTAGCAGTTCTTAGTTAATCGTGTTTTTAGCATTGTTCAAGTACCACTTTCTGTCAAAAAAATTCTAATACTTAATATTTAATTAATGAATTTTAAAAAAATTTAATTCAAGCCAATCTGGCAACAGATCTAACTACAACTTGGGTTTAATTGAAAATACTGAATGATATCAAGTCCGGTTAATTAGTTTCCCAATAATCCCTGAATTTTTGGTAATGCGTAATGGGGGATGGTTCATCATCAACTAGCAATTACTAATTACTAACTGCCAACTAACAATTACTAATTACCAATTACTAATTAACTGTTCAGGAATTATGATTATTAGTCAACCGAATTTGATAGGATAATTTGATAGGTTTATTCATAAATAAAGTAATTAAATTTAGTTATGAATAAACCTGTTAGTAATTTTGTTGTTAGTAATTTTGTTCTCAAAATTAATATGAAAGTAGCAATTCTTGCCGGGGGGCTCGGTACTCGTCTAGCGGAAGAAACCGACACAAAACCAAAGCCAATGGTAGCAATCGGAGGGCGACCAATCCTCTGGCATATTATGATGCATTATTACCATTATGGCTTCCAAGATTTTGTGATTGCCCTAGGTTATAAGGCAGAAGTTATTAAAAAATACATGGTGGACTATAGTTCACTTAATAGTAACTTAACAGTCAACCTTAACAATGGCAAAGTCATCCAGCACGGTGGTGTAGCACCGGATTGGACTGTTGATTTAATTGATACTGGTATTTACACCAATACAGGCGGTCGGATTAAACGGCTCGCTCCCTACGTAGGCAATCAGACATTTATGCTCACTTGGGGAGATGGAGTTTCTGATGTCAATTTAAATGCCCTCCTGGAATTCCATCGCTCTCATGGCAAATTAGCTACCTTAACTGCAGTACGTCCACCTGCACGTTTTGGTTACTTAGACCTAGATGGAAACCAGATTACGGAATTCTCTGAAAAGCCTCAAACCAGAGAAGGCTGGATCAACGGTGCTTTCTTTGTTTTAGAACCCGGAGTTTTTGATTATATCGATGGCGATGACACCCAGTGGGAAAAAGCACCACTGGAGCGACTTGCCAAAGATGGGCAACTGATGGCCTATCACCACACTTCATTCTGGCAATGCATGGATACCTTGCGCGACAAGCGCAGGTTAGAAAGTCTGTGGAACAGTGGCAATGCACCTTGGAAAATTTGGGAGGAAAATAATGCGAGTATTAGTAACTGGTCACAAGGGCTACATCGGCACAGTCATGGTGCCAATGCTACTAGCTCAAGGGTATGATGTATTTGGTCTTGATAGCGACTTATTTAAAAAGAGTACCTTTGGTGAAGGAATCCGAGAAATTCCAGAGCTAAAAAAGGATATCCGTGACGTTACGGCAACAGAACTAGAAGGATTTGATGCTTTAATCCACTTAGCAGGGCTTTCCAACGATCCTCTAGGGAATCTGAATCCTGACTTAACGTATCAGATTAATCATGCTGCTTCAGTTCATTTGGCTAAGTTAGCCAAAGCCGCAGGCATTGAGCGCTTCGTCTTCTCATCGTCTTGTAGTAACTATGGTGCTGGTGGTGATGACTGGTTGACTGAGGAATCATCCTTCAACCCTGTCACTCCTTACGGCATTTCTAAAGTTCGTGTCGAGCAAGATGTTACTCAGTTAGCGGACGATAACTTTAGTCCTACCTTTCTGCGGAATGCTACGGCTTACGGTGTTTCGCCGCGTTTGCGCTTTGATTTAGTACTCAATAACTTGGTGGCTTGGGCATTTACCACGGGTCAAGTGTATATCAAGAGCGATGGCACCCCTTGGCGTCCCATTGTCCATATTGAAGATATTTCCCAAGCGTTTATTGCAGTGTTGGAAGCACCTCGTGAGCTGGTACACAATCAAGCGTTTAATGTGGGACGGAATGAGGACAACTATCGGATTCGAGAGTTAGCCGAAATTGTCAAAGAAACAGTTCCAGGCTGCGAAATTGAATACGCTAAAGATGCTGGACCCGATAAGCGCTGTTATCGCGTTGATTGTAGTAGGATCATTCAGACATTACCCGAATTCAAACCCCAATGGAATGCCCGTCGGGGAGCTCAAGAACTCTACCAGGCTTATCAAACCGTAGGCTTAACTTTGGAAGAGTTTGAGGGACCTCGGTATCAGCGTATTGCTCACATCAAACAATTACTTAGCACTAGCAGATTAGATCAAACCCTGCGTTGGCGTACCCAGCTAGCTACATCTCCTAAAATACAACCTATTACTGTTTAGGAGCTGTTGGTAATCGGTAATCGGTAATCGGTAATCGGTAATCCTATTCTAATTACCAATTACCAATTACCAAAAGGGCGTCAATTTTTTTTGACGCTGATTCCATTAAAACCATCTTTAGTATTGCCTTTTGCTTTTTGCATTTTACCTTTTTAATTAAAAGGTAAAACTATGTCGCTCACTTTTTATGAGAATTTATATAACCAGTTAAAATGCCTATTTGCCGTGCTAATAGTACTGATGACTTAGAGTTAATTATTTCCTTCGGTTACACCCCATTAGCTGATGGATTACTTACTAAAGAACAGTTAGATAAACCTGAATATACTGCGCCATTAGATCTGGCTTTTTCTCCTAGCAGTGGTTTAGTCCAAATCACAGAAAGTGTCCCCCCCGAAATCCTATTTTGTCGAGACTACCCCTATTTTTCTTCTGTATCAAAATCGTTACTAAAACACTTTGGATATAGTGCCAAAGCCATCATTGAGTCAAGACAACTCAACAACCATAGTCTAGTAATTGAAGCAGCTAGTAATGATGGCTATATGCTCAAGAACTTTGTTGAAAAAGGAATTCCGGTGCTGGGAATTGACCCAGCCTCTGGACCTGCGGAAGCTGCCCAAAAATCAGGTATTCCTACTCTTTGTACATTCTTTACGAAAGATTTGGCAATAGAGCTACACTCTGAAGGACGGAAAGCTGATGTTTTTCTTGCTAACAATGTCTTGGCTCATGTGCCAGATCTGAATGGCTTTGTAGCAGGGATTGGCGTTCTGCTGAAAGAGACTGGTGTAGCAGTAATTGAAGTCCCCTATGTAGTTGACTTGGTAGATCACTGTGAATTTGACACTATCTACCATCAGCACTTATGTTATTTTTCAGTAACTGCTTTGGATCGGTTGTTTAGGAAACATGGTTTATTCCTAAATGACATCCAACGTACTCCAATCCATGGGGGTTCGTTACGGCTATTTGTGGAGCCGAAGGAACAGGTTAAGGAATCTGTACAATCCCTATTAGCAGAAGAAGTAGCGCGGGGAGTTGACCGCATTGATTACTATCGTGATTTTGCTAATCGTGTTCATGAAATTAAGCTTTCTTTACTGGATATCCTCTGGGATTTGAAGAAACAGGGTAAAAAGGTAGCAGCCTATGGAGCAGCAGCTAAAGCAACTACTCTGCTCAGCTATTTTGGGATTAATAAAACCCTGGTGGATTATGTAGTTGATTTAAATCCGTTCAAACATGGTCGCTACATGGGCATTAATCATTTACCGATTTTACCACCATCAAAACTGTTAGAGGATAAACCAGATTATGTCTTGCTGCTAGCTTGGAATTTTGCTGATGAAATTTTGCAGCAACAGGAAGAGTATCGAGAACAAGGAGGTAAATTTATTATTCCGATTCCACAACCAAAGATTGTGTAGAGTTTACGGTTGACGGTTTAGGGTTAATTAAGGGAGTAGCAATGCATCACTATTCCCTAAAATCCCAAATTTTTATACCTCACCTATTTTATAAATGCTATAATTTAAGTCAGCTTTGTCATGCATTGGAGTGCGGGAGGGTACGGATAATTGTCAATTTACTCTTAGCGAACTTGCGCACTTTATGATCTGAGTCATGCTCTGCTCTGTCTCGCAACAGCAGCAGAGTTTGGGGATGGTTCTGATAGTAATCGATGATTGCTGTAAGGGCAATTTGCCGAGGGTTTTCTTCCCGGCGCTGCTTGCGATAAAAGGGATCATTGACAGCGCGAACGCACAAAAATTCAAACATCCCAGGTTCATTTTTCCAACCACAGATTAATTCTGTCATCACTGCTGCTCGCACACGCCAATGCGGATCTGATTCAGCTCGTTGTTGGATAAAATGTAAAGTGTCTGGGTGATCTTTCCAAGCACGGACTAATTCTCCCAGCACTGCTATTCGCACATCCAAATTCCGATCTGATTTAGCCCGTTGTTTGAGAAAAAGTAGGATATCCGGTTCATCTTTCCAGCCACGGGCTAATACTTGCACTGCTATTTGTCGCACATATCCATTCCGATCCGATTGAGCCAATTGTTTGAGAAAGGGTAACGTATCCGGGTGATTTTTACAACCACAAGGTAATGCTTCGGCTGCTGCTTGTCGCACAGCCAAATCCTGATCCGATTGAGCCAATTGTTTGAGAATAGGTAACGTATCATGATGATCTTGCCAACTAGAAGCTAATGCTTCGGCTACTGCTTGTCGCACAGCGGCATCCTGATCCG
>WTKN01000212.1:0-59224 GCA_011524395.1 Moorena sp. SS36440bin_2 | reverse complement strand
ATTCAGCCAATTGTTTGAGGATGGGTAAGGTATCTGGATCATCTTTCCAACCACGAGCTAATGTTTCGGCTACTGCTTGTCGCACAGCGGCATCCTGATCCGATTCAGCCAATTGTTTGAGGATGGGTAAGGTATCTGGATCATCTTTCCAACCACGGACTAATTCTGCTACTGCTGCTTGTCGCACACGCCAAGACTGATCTGATTGAGCCAGTTGCTTGAGAATAGCTAAGGTATCGTGGTGATTTTTCCAATCATGGACTAATTTTGCCATTGCTACCCGTCGCACATCGGAATTGTGGTCAGATTGAGCCAGTTGTTTGAGAATGGGTAACGTATCCGGATGATCTTGCCAACCATCGACTAATCCTGAAACTGCTGCTATTCGCACATCGGCATCCTGATCGGATTGAGCTCGTTGTTTAAGAATAAGTAAGATATCACGTTCACCCTTCCAACCACGAGCTAATTCTTGCACTGCTACCTGTCGCACATACCCATTTTGAACCGATTGAGCCAATTGTTTGAGTAAAGGTAAGGTAACCGGATGATCTTTCCAACTATGGGCTAATGCTTCGGCTGCTGCTTGTCGTACGTCCCAATACTGATCCGATTGAGCTAATTGTTTGAGGATGAGTGGGGTATCCGGGTCATTCTGCCCACCACGGACTAATTCTGCCACTGTTACTGCTGGCACATACCCATCCCGATCCGATTGAAGCAGTTGTTTGTTGTGAAGGTTAAAATCTGTAATAATATCCTGATTTTTTATATAATTTTTATCCATTTTATCGATATTTTGTAATTAATAAACGGCATTAAAATCTGGTATTATATGGTGAATTGTTAATCTATATTTCCTCCATTAATCTAGTAAAAAAAACGATTACTTCCAAGCATGTTTGCCTAATAACAACCAAATCTCATTAAATCTCTAAGTCACCGAAGGTTCCACTATGCGGCAATTCCTCAATTCATTAAGCTCATCACAATTCTATGTATAACTATCTTTAATCATAAGTTAAAAATTAGTAGTTAGGGTTAGAATGCTGCATTCTTAGACGCAGGTTAATAGTCAACCTCAAGGCCAAAAAAATCCATCAATCAGTTATGGTAAGCCACGGCGGAAAAACTGCTTAAAAATCTCGCTGGGTTTGCGAGCACAGGTATCGAGGTGATTCGTGTTCAGAGCATCTTTGGTCAGCAGGTAGCTAGAAGAGCTATTGAAAAACATATGAGCTTTCCAAGGTAGCCGCAATGTGTCACGAACTCTCCAATTTGCCGTGATAACCTTTTCATCGGTTTGAGAGATATCATGCAGAACGAAATAAATTGTGCTCAAAAATAGCCGAGCGTTAAATCTCAATATCTAAACTGGAATGCGATAGTTGAATTTTACTTTAAATCTACTAAGTTTGTATTGAAATTAAAGATTTTTTGTATAAAAATTATAGGAAATATCTTTCTAAAAAAGGGTGGGTATATCCTGCTTAATGGTCTGAATTACTCACTCAATCTGGGATTGATATTGATTTGCACTCAAATCCTCTGAAGTCATCACATTTAAATTCTAAAAGAGTCACTCAAAATGATACAACAAGCATTGTCTAAAAATTTTGCTCACACACAACCGATTTCATTATCAGAACATATTTGTCCCAACTGTGGAAACCAAGGATTATCCCTATTTTATGAAGTACATAACGTACCAGTCCACAGTTGCTTAATGATGTCAACCCAAGACGCAGCCCTAAACTTCCCTTGCGGTGATGTGGTTTTGGGGTTTTGTGAAGACTGCGGCTTCATCACTAATGTTTCCTTTGATTCCAGGTGGTCAGCTTACGCTCCCAATTATGAAGACCAACAGAGTTTTTCCCCAACCTTCAATCAGTTTGCCCTTGATCTCGCCAATCATCTGATCGACAAATACGACCTTCATAACAAAGACATTATAGAGATTGGTTGTAGCAAAGGAGATTTCCTCTTGCTGCTGTGCGAATTAGGTAACAATCGCGGTGTTGGTATTGACCCTTCTGCTGTAGTAGGACGAGTCCAGAGTGAAGCCGCTGACCGGGTCACCTTTATTCAAGACTATTACTCAGAGCGCTATGCTGAGTATGTAGGTGATTTTATCTGTTGTCGCCATACCCTGGAGCATATTTATCCTACTGCTGAGTTTATTAGTACCGTGCGCCGCTCCATTGGCGATCGCCTCAATACCGTTGTGGTGTTTGAGATACCAGATACCATACGAGTACTCAAAGACTTAGCTTTTGAAGACATTTACTACGAGCACTGCTCCTATTTCACCCCTGGATCCCTAGCGCGATTATTCCGGAACTGTGGCTTTGAAGTGACTGACCTGTATCGAGCTTATGGTGAACAATATCTGTTAATTGAAACCCGACCTGTAACTATCCCATCTGACACAGTACATCCTCTGGAAGAGAGTCTTGAGGAACTTACCCAGCATGTCAAAAACTTTACCAACGAGATTAGCAAGAAGCTGGAGAATTGGAAGCAGCACTTAGAGCAAATGCATGCTCAAGGCAAGCGTGTTGTAGTTTGGGGTTCAGGTTCCAAGTGTGTGGCTTTTCTAACCACTCTTGATACCACAGACAAAATTGAATACGTGGTAGACATTAATCCCCATCGTCATGGGAAATTTATCCCTGGTGTTGGTAAAAAAATTATGGCACCAGAGTTTTTGAAGGAAGACAAACCTGATCAGGTGATTGTCATGAATTCCATATATTGTGATGAAATTCAGCAAATGTTGGATAAGATGGGAGTAACTACAGAGGTTATATCTCTATAAATATCAGTCATTAGTCATGAGTTATGAGTTATGAGTCATAAGTCTTTAATTTTTGACTTATGACTCATAAAGTCTTTACTGGAAATACTACCGACTATCGTAGGATAGGTTAACCAAATCGGTTTATGTGAAAAAATGTTCAAATGATTGCTGATCAACCCCGCTTAAGCATTGGATTACCAGTCTACAACGGCGAAGAATTCCTCAGAGAAGCATTAGATTCAATTTTGGCTCAGACCTTTGAGGATTTCGAGTTGATCATTTCAGATAACTGCTCGACTGACGCAACTGAGGAGATTTGTCGGGAGTATCAGGCTAAAGACAAACGCATTTATTACTACCGCAATCAAGAAAATCTAGGTGCTGCCCCAAATTACAATCGTACCGTTGAGTTGGCTAGAGGTGAATATTTTAAGTGGGCAGCTGATGACGATGTTTGTGCCCCTTCTTTCTTAGCTCGCTGCGTAGAGGTGCTTGACAATGACCCGACGGTAATTTTGTCCTACCCAAGAACAATATTCACTAAGCCTAATGGACAAAAGTGGTGGGAAGCTGAGTCGGTAGGAAACCTAGATTCAGAGAAACCCCATGAACGTTTTCAGGCAGCAATTTCGGATTTCTGGTGCTTGGAGGTTTTTGGACTGATCCGTACGGAGGCTCTAAGAAAAACCTCTTTGATTTCATCCTACTACGGTTCAGATCGGCTGTTGCTGACTCAACTAAGCCTGATTGGGCGCTTGAAAGAAATTCCTGAACCCCTCTTTTTCCGGCGTTGCCATTCAGACCAGTCAAGTCGGCTATCGGCTCAGGAGCGGGAGGTTTGGATCGATACCAAAGCCTCTATGCGACCGAAATTCCTGCGACCTCGGAATTCGATTGAATTTTTCAGGGCAGTATTTCAGGCTCCGTTGAACTGGCAGGAGCGCATTCGTTGTTTAGGTATACTCGGGAACTATATTTTTTCTGCACAGACTTGGAAAAAATTTTTCCATCAGAAAGTACCCAGCAAAGTTTAGCAATAAGGGAAGGCTTGTATACTTGCAGGTAAAAGAGTGTTTGTCATTTGTGATTTTTTATTTTTTAGTCGCCCCTTCAGGCCAAAATGGCCAATATTTCAATAGGTTTTCTGGTACAAAAAAGTATGGAAAGTGAGTAGGCTTCCCCAAACTTTTTGAGGATTAATTAATTGTTTATAGCGGTTTCTACTCCAATGAGGTAGAGCATAAGTCTTAATTAACAATTTTTTCAGCTTCAAGGTGTACCTCACCATACAAAAAAACACTATATTATCCCTTATTATATCTTTCTAAGGCATACGGTTAACTTTTAATATTCAACATTAAACTTTAAAAGTTAACCTTAATAGTTTCAGTAAGAAAAATAACAATGTACGAATTGGCGATTATTGGAGGAGGAATAATTGGCTTATCCACAGCCATGGCATTGGGTAAACGTTATCCAGATGCCAAAATTCTGGTACTGGAAAAAGAGAGCAGTTGGGCTGCTCACCAAACTGGCAATAACAGTGGTGTGATTCATTCTGGAATCTACTACAAACCAGGGAGTTTCAAGGCTAGGTTTTGTTACGAAGGAAATCGCTCAATGGTGGCATTCTGCCAAAACCATGGCATTGATTATGACATCTGTGGCAAAGTAATTGTAGCAACTGAACCAGAAGAACTACCATTACTGGATACTCTTTATCAAAGGGGTTTGGAAAACGGTATAGAGATTGCCAAGATTACTGGTGAAGAGGTTAAGAAAATTGAACCCCATGTCCGTTGTTTAGCTGGAATTCGAGTTCATTCCACTGGGATTGTAAGCTACAAGCAGGTCTGTGAAAAATACGTTGAATTGGTTCGTGTCCAGGGTGGAGATTTACGTCTCAATAGTAAGGTTGAAAATATCCTGGAAACTGGGGATGGTTTAGTACTTGAAACCAACAATGGTAACTATCCCACTCGCTTTGTGATCAACTGTGCTGGACTAAATAGCGATCGCATTGCTAAGTTGGGTGATGCTGAGCCTCCAGCTAAAATCGTTCCTTTCCGGGGTGAGTACTATGAACTCAAGCCAGAGAAACGCTACCTAGTCAAGCATCTAATTTATGCAGTTCCTAATCCAAATTTTCCTTTCCTAGGGGTTCATTTCACCCGCATGATTGATGGCAGTGTCCATGCTGGACCCAATGCTGTACTGAGTTTCAAGCGCGAAGGCTATCGAAAGACTGATTTTGACTTGCGAGATTTTGTGGAAGTCATGACCTATCCCGGTTTCTGGAAACTAGCTGTCAAACATGGAGACGCAGGGATTCAGGAAATCATCCGCTCCTTCAGTAAAGCTGCGTTTGTTAAGAGTTTGCAACGGCTGATTCCTGAAATCCAAGCAGATGACTTAGTTCCCACCCATGCTGGGGTCAGAGCTCAAGCCTTAAAAAATGATGGCAAGTTGGTGGATGATTTTTTAATTGTCAATAGTCCTAAAGCAATGCATGTTTGTAACGCTCCCTCTCCTGGTGCTACCGCTTCTTTGGAGATTGGGAATGCGATCGCTACTGAGATCCCGACACTGAAAACTCTCGAAAGGGTGATCTGACCCAAGTTTCCTTAAAAGCTATCAGCCGTCAGCTGATAGCTGATTATTTGTACTTTCCCTGTACTAGTCTAATGGAGTGAAAACTTGAAATGAACACCTTATCTAACCGCAACTGTCCTGTATGTGCCTCTGCCGATTTAGAGGTGTTTTTTGAGATGTTGGGGGTGCCAGTTTACTGTAATCTCCTGTGGCGATCGCGTCAAACTGCTCAAAACTGTTCCAAGGGAGATATCAAACTAGGGTTCTGTCCTACCTGTGGTTTTATTAGCAACCTAGCGTTTGACCCTACTAAATTAGGTTATTCCCAGGACTATGAAAACTCCTTACACTACTCTCCTCGATTTCAGGACTATGCCCAATCCCTTGCCGCTGGATTAGTGAAGCGCCACCATCTCTACAATAAAGACATTATTGAAATTGGTTGTGGCAAAGGGGATTTTCTTATAAGTCTGTGTGAACTAGGTAATAACCGAGGAGTAGGTTTTGACCCCAGCTATGTTCCTAGGTCAGAGCATCAAGCACTTCAGACTCAAGTCAAGTTTGTTCCAGATTTCTATTCACAGCTCTACCAAGAGTATCAAGCCGATCTAATTTGTTGTCGGCACACCCTAGAACATATTTCCAATCCCGCAGATTTGCTCAAGCCACTACGACAGGCCATCGGTTCTCGCCTTAATACGATTGTTTTCTTTGAAGTCCCCAACGCCTTAGATACCTTTCACCATTTAGCAGTGTGGGACATTATCTATGAACACTGCTGCTATTTCGCCCCCTCTTCTATAGGGCAAGCTTTTGCCAATGCTGGCTTTCAAGTTAGTGAAATCAAGGAGGCGTTTGGTGGTCAGTTCCTTTGCCTGGAAGCAAAGCCAGTCCATGGGGAAATCCCGAACAGCTATGGAAAACCGGATGAAATTGAGGTATTGACTCAGGATATTGCCAGCTTTACCGCTAGGTTTCAGGAGAAGTTAGAAAGCTGGCAGCACAAACTGACAACCATCGCTCAAACTGAGAAAAAAGCCGTAGCATGGGGTGCTGGCTCAAAAGGGGTTACTTTTTTGAATCTGCTCAAGTGCCAAGATGTGATTGATTACATCGTAGATCTCAATCCCCGCAAACAGGGGAAGTACGTTGCTGGAACCGGACAGGAAATTATTCCACCAGAATTTCTCCAGGATTACCAACCTGATCTGGTTATTGTGATGAACCCTATCTATGAAGAAGAGATTCGACAGTTATGCAAAAATCTAGGTCTAACTCCTGAGCTAATGTGTGTTTGACTGTCTTTTAACCTTGGCTTTGGTGATATCAAGTCCAGTTGAATACCCATGATCAAGAAGATTGATGGGCAGAGGGTCACATCGGTCCTTTGAAGTCAACCGCCGCCAACAATTGTGACAATTTCCAGCTGGTCTCCCTCCTGCATTTGAGTCTGGTCCCAAAACTGCCGATGGAGAATTTCACCATTGTATTCTACCGCCACCAAGCGCGGATTTAAGCCTAGCTTTTCTAATAGCTGGGGTAGTTTAGTGTCACAAGAGCAGGTCCGGGATTCACCATTAACTTCAAGGGTAATTTGAGTTGTGTTTTTATAAATCATGAACGAATATTCACCACCAAGCTATTAAAAATTAGTAACCATTACTTATTACCTAACATGTCTAACTATTAGACAGTTTTATGACATTAGGGTCTAGAAACGCCAGCTTCAAGAGATCGAAGAGTGTGTTCTCGTTTTAGCTGGGACAGAAAATATTGAGTAACTAGAGTCGGTTGTTCCGCCTCCATGATCCCCCGGACAACTGCTACTCGTTGAGCTCCGGCATCCAAGACATAGTTTAAATTGTTTGGATCAATTCCCCCAATTGCAAACCATGGAATTGTAGCATGCTCTTTAGCATATTTGACATAATCCAAACCAGCTGCTGCCTTATTGGGTTTAGTAGGGGTTTCATAAACCGGTCCGACACCGATATAATCTGCCCCTTCAGCAATTGCCCGGTGTAGTTCATCAGGGTTAGTAGTCGAGCAACCAATGATACGCTGGGAGCCCAGTAGCTGCCGTGCTAAGGAAATTGGTACATCTTGTTGTCCGATATGAACCCCATCAGCCTCCACTGCCAGAGCTAAATCTACCCGGTCATTCATAATAAACAAAGCACCGTAGTGATGGCACAGCTGGCACAATTTCTGAGCATCAGCTAGTTTGTCCCCATCATCTGCTTGTTTTTCCCGGTACTGTACCAAGGTTAGTCCACCTTGGAGGGCAGCCTCTACTTTGGCAAACCACTGGTCTGACAAGGATGTAATCAAGTAGAGATGCGATCGCTCTAGCAACTGATGACGCTGATATCCCAGTAAATTGCTTTCTAGGCTGTAAACCCGATAGCGCATCTGCTTAAAGGCGATACCCATCTGAGCATCGTATAGCTTACCATATTCTTCCAACACCCGTAGTGCTTCTTGCACCCGACACAAATTAGCCTGCAAAAGCTGCTGAATGTTCGAACGTCGTTCTTCCTGGGGATGAGTTAGTCCAGTCCCTGGATCCCCTGAGGTATCTCGGAATATCCTGATTTCCGAGGTGTGCCAACGGGCTAATTCCTGGCGCATTTCCTTGCACTCCCCAGCCATCTGGGCGCTGTTGAGACCAAAGCGGCACCACTCCTCAATAATTCGCAAGCCTTCTCTAGCTCGGTCTAAATTTGCATCTAAAATTCGGCAAACCGCCGATTTTTGACCCATAATGCCGCTGTGTTGGTCATCCATTACTAACTACTCCATTATTATCTATCCTAACAGTGGATTAAAAGCTTGTTTCTGTGGTCAGTAACCTTTAGCAACGGACAGATTTCAAGTGATAAATGATTACAAATAGATTACAACTATCCTAGTTTATGGATACGATCAAGCTTGACATTCAACTAAACTGTTATGTCATATTCCTCAACATCGTACCCTCGGATAACAGCCATGAGTTTGATCAGAATTAACACTATAGAATTACCTATTTCCGCTCATTCCCACTGTCATCACCAGCATCACCAACATCAGCCTAGACGCTTTGATCTTGGGTTACCAGTGACAACCATTTTGCTGGGATTAACCTTTAGCATCTTCAGCCAAGCTATCCCTTCAAGAATGGTGCCACTAGGATTAGGAGGAACCACTGCTTTAGCCCAATCAACTCAGGATGATAGGGTAAGAAACCTGGATCTTACCATAGAAAAAAAATTTTTGTTTGTAAACCCAGTTACCGGCAACGACACTAGTGGTGATGGCACCCAGGATTCACCTTTGAAAACTATCACTCAGGCGCTACAAGCTGCCCAGCCCAATACTGTGATTGTACTCTCTAGCGGTATCTACAGCAGTGATATGGGTGAAACCTTCCCCCTACTTCTGAAACCCGGTATCAAGCTACAGGGCAACCCCCGCACTAGAGGTCACGATGTGGTGATTCGCGGCGGTGGTACCTTTGTTAGTGCCACGGCTGCTAGTCACGATGTCCTAATCGTAGGTGCTGACCAAACGATTATTTCTGGCGTGACCCTTAACAATACTAATCCAGAAGGTTATGGTTTGTGGCTGGAAGTCGGTTCGGTTTTAGTGGAAGACAATACCTTAACTGGGAATACCAAAAGTGGGATTGCTGTGGAGGGAAATAGTACACCAACAATTCGCAGTAACTACTTCTACAAGAATCAAGGAAATGGTATCAGCATTTACGGAACCTCAAATACTCAAGTGGATGACAATGTATTTGAAAATAATGACTTAGGAATTCTGATTGCCGAAAACGTTGCACCTCATATTATTAATAATCGTATCACTGGCAATATAAATGGGGTAGTGGTTGAAACCAATGCTCAACCATTTTTCCATAATAACCTGATTGAAAATTCCCAACTGGATGGATTAGTACTCAAGGTCGGAGCTAATCCGGATTGGGGAAATTCACCAGAATCAAAAAACAATACATTAAACAATAAATTAAATAATATATTTCGAGGGAATGGGCGATTTGACATTAACAATCAGGAGTCTGAGCCTACTCTGATTGCTTTTGGTAATCAGCTAGAAAAGGAAACTAACAGTGAGGTGAATTCAGGTAAAACTGACAAGGATATCATTCAAGAGTCGAAGCTTCAAACAACAGCTGTTAGTAAACCAGCTGTTAGTAAACCAGCTAGTACTTCTGATGGTTCTGACAACCAAGCCGTTGTCATGGCAGAAAACTCTAATCACTCACAGAAGACTACGCCTAATTCTCAGGAGAATCCCACCACCCCTAGCCAAGTCGTCCCATCTCAACCGCCTGCCGAAAAGGAACCTACAAAGGAATCTACATCTGCTCAGGTCTCAGCAGCTTCATTTCCTGTTCCATCGAGTTTGGAGCCTCAGGCATCTACCTCCACTGATAACATTGGTAAAGAAGCAGCACTAAATAATTCTGCAAGTACTGAATCTTCTAGACCAGCAGCAAGGTCTCAAACTGAGAGTCAGCAAACCTCTCAAACCCAACAGCCTTCTGATGCTAGGACTCAACGTTCACATTCTGAACCCCTGACACCCCTGACTCTCAAAGTTATTCAAAATCAGGAGCAGTCATCTTTTGAGGAACCAACATCTCCACCCAAACCAGGAGAGGATTCTAGCAGTTTTACTCCAGCTTCACCGTCACAGGAAGTGATTGATGGGTCAAGTGACAGGTCAAAACCAACACGGGCAGCAGCCTCGACTGAGGACGTTAACGTTATGATGTCAATGTCTAGTCAGATCAGTACACCGGTTAATCAAAATACTAGTAATCAAAATACTAGTGCTAGCTCTAATTCAGGTAGCTCAATTCCAGTGTTTTCTACAAGTACCCAATCAAACTCGGAACAAAGGGGACATATAGGGAATAATCCTACTTCAGCTCTACCCAGTCAGGGTTACCGGATTTTGGTAAATGCTGAGAGTGAGCAGCAACAAGATTTAATGCGATCGCTAATTCCCGATTCTTTCCTGACCTCCTTTGAAGGAAGAACTGTGATGCAAGCGGGATTGTTCACAACCCTCGAAAATATTGATCGGGTGCTGAAATTACTCAGTAGTTATGGTTTGAGCACCACTATTGTTCCTCTGAATTACTGATCAGACCAAAGAGGGAATAATGTTTTTTCTAGTTTAAAGGTATTCCAGAGAAGTTAGGATATTGACCATCTCTGTTCCTATCTATTGAATAAAATAAATTCCCGGAGCAATTCTAAAAGCTCTAATGAAATCTCATGACCCATATCTAATTCTCTGTACTGCACTGCTGCTCCCAAATTGAGTAAATAATCTCGTAATCGGTGAGCAGCACTTAAAGGAACAACCGTATCTTGTCTACCATGCACAATTAAAATGGACGGCAACGATGAATCAACCTTTTGAGGGGTTCGATGCATATAGCCACTCAAGGAGGCTAAACCTGCCAGGGGTAAGGTTAACCCTACATCTAGAGCCATTGCCCCACCTTGAGAAAAGCCACACAAAATTGTGGAGGACAGGGGAATACCTGTAAAACCTTGGAGAGAATTGAGCCAGTAGCTCAAGCGCTCTTCGCTTTCTTCTAATCCCCGATAGTCGTCTCTTGCCAAGTCGTACCACATTCTGCCACCAGTTACCTGAGGGTGACTAAAAGGAGCATCGGGAATTAAAAATTGGGTGTTGGGCAAGTTTAACGATGGCACTAGAGATGCCACAGCTTGAGCATTAGCACCCCAACCGTGTAACGCTACGACCAATCGTGCTGGTCGTTGACCGTTTGCTGGTGGAATTGAAATCGCTTCGAGAGACAGGCCTCTTACTCCTGAAGAACACAAGTGATCAGCATTCCAGATAGATGGGCTGAACTAGCGCACATTGACGCTCTCCCCTAGGGAGTAGGTTTGGGGAATTAATTGGGGCTGCAACTAAAGATAAGCCGAATAGCGAACTTTATGCCGCGCTTTTCTGCTTTCAGCCCAAGATATCTGTTAATTTGAGAATGCTATCACCAATCTGCTACATTTGTAAAGCTGTCGTGCTTTAGGATAATGTGGCGATGTGGCCTTCGGCCTCCGCTTCGCGAACGCTATCAACAGTAATAGCTTCCTCATTCTTGAACTTGGTGACCAATTACTAAACCTTAGCAAACCTGATCAAATCTGGGTTTCCCTGAGTCTTCAGATTGGTCAAGCTCACCTCTGTTGGTGCGCTTTCACGCTTGTCGGGAAACCCGACCAGGGTCGCACAGCAAATGGTAAACGCTATCAAGGTCACGATACCCTGGGGTGCGAGCCAGCTCCAGGCTCTATCGCTTCTGATTAAACAGGTGATGAGTTAATTTAGTGAAGCCAGTGTCAGAAGCCTAACAAGCTTTGATAGCCGAGCGAGGCACACTTTACCCTCCACGGGAGTAAACACAAAACCATGTGTAATTACGTCTTTGTTTTAGATGCAAGCCATAAACCCCTCAACCCCTGCCGTCCCGTTACCGCCAGGAAGCTGTTGACGGCTGGGAAGGCGGCTGTATATCGCCGTTACCCTTTCACGATCATCTTGAAAAAGCAGGTAGACGGCTCAGCTAAACCGATGTCCCTCAAGATCGATCCTGGCTCCAAGATTACTGGTCTAGCTGTTGTGTACAGTAATCAGGTGGTGTGGTCTGCTGAAATCGAACATCGTGGCTCCAAAATCAAATCAGCTCTCGACTATCGTCGAGGGGTTCGCCGTTCCCGTAGAAACAGGAAATGCCGTTACCGAAAGCCACGTTTCAACAACCGGAAACGCCCAGAAGGTTGGTTGGCTCCGAGCCTACAACACAGAGTGGCAACCACTATGACCTGGGTGCTGAGATTGATGAAACTCACCGCCATTGGTTCGATATCCCAGGAGCTAGTCCGCTTTGATACCCAAAAGCTCCAAAATCCGGAAATATCTGGCATAGAGTACCAACAGGGGGAGCTGATGGGCTATGAAGTGCGGGAGTACTTGTATCAGAAATGGGGTCGCCAATGTGTCTACTGTGGGGCGAAGTCTGTCAAGCTAGAGGTGGAACACATAATCCCAAAATCCAAGGGGGGAACGAATCGTGTTAATAACCTCACCCTAGCCTGCCATCGGTGTAATCAGGCCAAAGGAAATCTTGATGCTCGGGATTTTTTATCGGGGAAACCCGATGTCCTAAAGCGGATTTTAGGTAGAGCAAAGCAACCACTATTAGATGCGGCGGCGGTCAACTCCACCCGTTGGCAACTTTACCAAAGTTTGAAAGAAACTGGATTGTCCGTAGCAGTAGGAACTGGTGGCAGAACCAAGTACAACCGTATCAAGCTGGGATTACCCAAGGGTCATTGGGTGGATGCCGCCTGTGTCGGCGAAGTGGCCACATTGAAGATTGTCACCAGACAGCCTCTTTTAATCAAAGCGATGGGTCACGGTTGTCGTCAGGTAATACAGATGGACAAATACGGCTTTCCTCGCAAAGGGTACAAACCCAAGCATCCTGTCAAGGGATGGAAAACCGGGGATATCGTTAATGTGGTAGCTGGGAAGAATGCTGGATTAAAAGGGGTTCGCATCAAGACCGTCAGAGCCAAAGGAAATTTTGATCTAATCGGGGCTGATCAGGATTCGTCCAACAAGGTCAACAGCGCATCTCGGAACTACATTCAATGTGTCCATCGCCAGGATGGGTATTATTATAGTTTTGCTAAATGATAAGTAACTTTGATGAGCTTTTTTGTAGGAGGAGCAAGATCGATATTAAAGCTGATTCATTGTCCTTACTCTGCCTAGCACTAAAATGCCCTTTATCAAATTAAGTATGTAAGTATGACCTAGAAGTATGACCTATGAATGATCAAGGATGAAGTATGAAGATCGATGTCACAGATGAGTCATTGTCCCTATCTCCCCTACCGCTAAAACGCCCTTTATTAATGGTTGGTCACGGCACTAGAGACCCTGATGGGCGTCAGACTTTCCTTGATTTTGCCCAGACCTATCAAACCTTGAACCATTCTCGACCAGTAGTGCCTTGTTTTTTGGAACTAACAGGTCCAACTATTCAAGAGGGAGTAGAGAGTTGTGTCCAGCAGGGTTATACAGAACTAACTGTATTACCGATTTTACTGTTTGCAGCTCGCCACAATAAATTTGATGTTACTAACGAGTTAGACCGGGCAAGAGCAAAATATCCCCAAGTCAAGTTTCACTACGGGCGTCATTTTGGAATTACTACAGGAATTCTGGATTTATGGCGGCAACGGCTTGCCAAACTTGACCAACCCCAACCAGAGTTACCCGTTAGCCAGTTGAAGGGTCAAGCTTCCAATCTAGAACCTTCAACAAAACAACATTTACCCTTAAGAAAAGACACAGTACTTCTATTTGTTGGTCGTGGGTCTAGTGACCCTGATGCTAATGGTGATGTTTACAAAATGGCTCGCATGCTCTGGGAAGGCAGTGGCTATAAAACTGTGGAAACCTGCTTTATTGGCATTACTCATCCTCGCTTAGAAGAAGGCTTCCGTCGCGCCCGACTATACCAACCTAAGCATATTATAGTACTTCCTTACTTCCTATTTACCGGGGCTTTAGTAAAAAAGATTGTTGATATCACAGCTCAGCAGCAGAAACGTTATCCAGAGATTCCCTTGACCTGTTTACCAGAAATGGGAATTCAGCCTCAGCTGCTATCTGTGCTCAGGGACCGAGAAATCGAGGCTCAGTTGGGGCAAGTGCAGATGAATTGTGAGATGTGTAAGTTTCGGTTAGCAGCCATTGATAATGGTGCTGACAACGGACACTCCCACCACCATCACCACGGCCATGACCATCACCACCACCACTCTCACCAGCATAATCACAATACCCCAGACCCCTATCAAGATTTGGAAAAATACCACCAGCGTATTTGGCAAGCACCCTAGGGTTGAAGGTTGAACGCGCACGCCTTCAACCTTCAACCCCATCACCTTCAACCCCATCACCTTTTTTGACTGACCAATGTCTCAAGACTTTAACGTTGGCGATCGCGTCAGAGTAATTACATTACCACGCTACGTCAAAACTGCTGAACCAATGCCGATGTTACGACCTCCTGATGTGATTAAAGTTGGGGAAGAGGGAGTAATCCTCGACCGACGTCCAGGAGGATACTGGGGTGTTCGCTTTTCTAGAGGAGCATTTCTGATCGATAGTCAGTACATTGAGTTAGTTCAGGAGGAAAATCCAAAGCCCTAATCCCTCAATGGTAATCCCTTTTTCCTGCTGATGTGCTTCTACCCATGTACCTTATTAACAAGATGAGCTTAATATTATCCATAGCGATTACAATTTTGCAGTGTGGACGTGACTTGGGAGATAGATGTGTACGGCTTCCTACAGTCCCTCGGAATTGCCAACCCTAGGGGAAGTGGCTGGCTGGCAGTCATATTAACTTTCGGATTGGCATGGGCAGTGACTAGATGCTTGATGCCAACTTTACGCTCGTTTGCTCTAGAGGTTGGTTGGGCTGACCAACCCAATGCCCGGCGGCTTAACCAAGAACCCTTACCCAATGCAGGAGGCTTAGCTATCTATACCGGAGTGGTAGCTGCCCTGGTACTAGCTACCCTCCTTAGACCGATTGTCATCGAAGGGGTGTTAGCTCAAGTGCTAACTATTCTCCTAGGGGGCTCGGTTCTGGTACTGGTAGGCTTTATTGATGATCAATTTGGTTTGCCTGCCTATGTACGCTTGTCGGTTCAAATTATTGCTGCCCTGCTGTTAGTGGCTAGTGGTGCCGGGATTAAAGCTACTTTCGGTACTCCGATTGATGTCCAACTCTCCATGTTACTTACGGTTCTATGGGTTGTGGGTATTACTAATGCCATTAACCTTATGGATGGGATGGATGGTTTAGCAGCAGGGGTCAGCTTTATTACTGCTATGAGCCTGTTAGCGGTTTCAGCTCAGTTTCCCAGTCGTGCCGCAGCAACATTGCTTCTGGCAGCCCTAGGAGGGTCAGCTCTTGGCTTTTTGCGCCATAACTTCCATCCTTCCCACATTATTATGGGAGATGCAGGTGCGTACTTTTTCGGCTATGTACTAGCTGCCAGCAGCATTTTAGGGTCTTTAAAAGTGACTACGGTATTTGCCCTAGTCCCCCCAGTAGTATTTTTGCTATTGCCAGTCTTAGATACTACTCAGGTATTTGTGCGACGCTTGATAAATGGTAAAAACCCTTTAACTACCCCAGGTAAAGACCACCTACATCACCGCTTGCTAGCCTTTGGTTTCTCTCAGCGCTATGTTGCACTTATCCTTTGGGGCATTGCCTTAGTGTCTAACTGGCTAGCTATGAAACTGCAAGGTATGACTCCTAGGGTGATCTATGCCACGACAGGGGGTATCATTTTGCTGTTAGGCATTACTGTTTTGCAAAGAATTAGAGCAAAATAAAGCGTTCCCCAATTGTGGAATTGTTAAGGGTAATCGGTAATTCGTCATGGGTTATGGGTAATTGGTAAATGACCCAACTGTACTTTATATCCCAAACGATAGTCAGCAATGCCCTGGTCAGTGCTGGCAAGAGCAGCATTTGCGTAGGGCCTAAGCTGATAACTCTTTCTCTGGAATTGAAATATTAAGATATATTAAATTGTCAATTAAATTGAAATATTATAAGAGACCGCTGCTAAAATTAATTGTGGGTCTGACCCTACATACCATAATTAGTATTAAATGATATAATATTATATTTATTTTATATCCTGATTAAATCACCTGCTTTGAGGCGATTTGCTAGCAACAAAGCCGCCCTCTTCAGTAAGCAGCAAGACTACCGGAATTTAACCGATCGCCATCGTCAAGCTTGAGTCAAGCTCCATTTGTTGGAGATTCAAGCTTGATCTCTTGATGCAGTTGCTCATGGGGATTTACCCCAATAGCTATGCTGCATCGCTTTACCCAATTTCTTGCTTGCAGCGGTTGAAGATGACCGATGACCAATTACCCCTTAATTAATATCTTATTACCAGCTGTAGTTATCTCCAGCACTATATTTTCCAGTTTGACCTTACCGTTTGTTTTCAACAAATCAAAACCAATCGTTGTTGAAGTTAAACCGTTTTTAAACGTCGAACTTAAACCTATCTTCCATGAAGACCATAAGGATTTAGCAATTCCTTATCTTGGCGTTGCCATCCTAGCGAGTGTGTTAGCTGGTCTTGGCACTGTTGAAGTGGGAAGGCAATGGCAAAAATACCAAGCATCAGTCAGAGAAAAAAACAGACAACGCCTCCAGGAGATCGAATCCCTCAACCAAGCCGAATCCGAACCAGAGGAGCAACCAGATGTTCCAGAATACCAACCGGATGTTTCAGCAATAGCTCTTACCCATAGGGATGATGTGCTTCGGTATCGAGGACTAACTCCTCCTAACACTCAATCGTTTGCTGTTCAACAACCCCATGGTGTTGTTGATAGCAATAATGTTATTGAGTTTAAACGCAATAGAGTAGCTCAAACTACAGGGATGGCTATAAATGCCAACCAACTTACGTTTTACCCTGAATCCCAAAACAATAATTCAGTTCAACTGAGGTCTTCCCCTGTTCCTGCTCTTGCTCTCCTTCAGGATTTGGAATTATCCTCCAGTCATATTATTAAATCCCGTCAGGATTACCAAATTTGCTGGATTAACGTACCTCATTTAAGCAGACGCTTATTAGCCATTAACGTTGATGGTCAATACTACAGTTTTTTACGATTAGAAAAAACTCAAGAACAACTGATCGCTATTTTGTCTAAGGTAGCTGACCAGCTCGATAAAATAGTAATTACTCATATCGATAAAGGGTATGTAATTTGGAATTGGGAACCGGAGGTTTTATCTAATAAATAATTTTGATTATTTTTAAATTAAAACTATCGTACAAAATATGAATACTGATGAAATTCATTCACAATATTCCCTTGGGGAAAGAGATTTTAGTGGAGCTGACTTAAGTCAAGTCAACCTCAGCCAGGTAAATCTGGAACGGGTAGTTTTATGGCGAGCCGACCTCAGTCAAGCAATTCTTACTGGCACTAACCTCAGTAGTGCTGATCTCTGGGGAGCTAATTTGAGGGAAGCTAACTTAACTCAAGCTGTTCTATGTGGTGCTAATCTGGGTCAGGCAGACTTGAGCGAAGCTATTCTAGACTTAACTAACCTCCATACTACACTATACAATTTTTCCACTCAGTTTCCCCCAAATTTTGACCCTACCAAAGCAGGAGCTTATTTAATTGCCCCCGAGGCTTTACTAACGGAAGCTAAATTGAGTGGGGTAGATCTCAGTGATACCAATTTAATGGGTGCGAATTTGACCAGAGCTGACCTCTGGAAAACTAACCTCAAAGGTGCTGATCTCAAAGAAGCTAATCTAACCCATGCTTGCTTAATTGGGGCTGAGTTGCAGGATGTTGACCTAACAGGAGCTAATTTAAGCCGCTCCAATCTGATGGGGGCAAACCTCAAGGGTGCTAAGCTTCTAAATGCAACCCTAAGCGGTATACTCTACGACGAAACCACTCAGTTTCCTGAAGATTTTGACCCAGTGAAGGCAGGAGCACATTTAATTGCTCCTGGTGTATCTCTACCAATGGCTAACCTGAGTCAGTCAAATCTCAGTGGTGTGGACTTAAGCGAAGCAGACTTATCCCAAGTTGACCTGAGTCAGGGTCACTTTTTTGGTATATCTTTGCTTAGAGCTAATTTAAGGAAAGCCAATTTAAGAGGTGTTCAATTCTGGGAAGCGGATCTACGAGAAGCCGATCTACAGGAAGCGGATTTGCGGGGAGCGGACTTATGGTTAAGCTTAGTTAGTGGCGCGGATTTCAGAGGAGCAGATTTAAGGAGCATTCACTTGTTTGGAGTAGATCTGTCCGCTACTAATCTCGAAGGGGTTAACCTCAAAGGAGCAATTTATAACGAAAAGACTCAATTTCCTGAAGATTTTAACCCCAAAGCCTATGGGGCATATCTCATTGCTGCGGATGTGTCTCTGTGTGGGCTAAATCTTCACGGGGCTGACCTCAGAGGAGCTGACTTGAGTAGGGCAGATTTGGGTAAAGTTAGCCTGTTTGGGGCAGATCTTTACTCGGTTAACCTGGAGGGAGTCAATTTGCTCGGAGCGCTCTACGACCAAGCTACTCGATTTCCAGAAGGGTTTGACCCCAGCCAACACGGAGCCTACTTAATTGCCCCCGGTGCATCATTTTCAGATCAAGAGTTAAATGGGACTGATCTCGGAGGAGCTAACTTTAGTAAGGTAAATTTGCTTGGTGCAGATCTGCGCAGTGCTAATCTTGAAGATGCTAAATTTAAGCGATCGCTCTATAACCAAACCACTCAATTTCCGGAAGGGTTTGACCCTAGTAAGTTGGGAGCATATTGCATTGTGCCTGTTGCTTCCCTGTCAGGGAAAGATTTGAGTGGAGCCAACTTAGGAGGAGTTGACCTGAGTCAAGCTGATCTAAGTGGTGCTAATCTCAGTCAAGCTGACCTTTGGGGGGCAAACCTGAGTCAGGCAAACTTGGCAGGGGCTAATTTGACAGGTGCTGACCTGTTAGGGGCAAATTTAATTGGTGCTGACTTAAGCAAGGCCACCCTAAGTGGTGCTAATCTCCATGGGGCACAACTTAAAGATACTAAACTGACTGGGGTAGACCTGAATGATGTTGACTTGAGCAATACCTTTATCAGTGGGGCAATTATGCCTGATGGTACGCTTCACCACTAAACTGTTAGAAGGCAAAAGGCAGAAGGCAAAAGGCAGAAAGCAAAAGTAGTTTAGATCGGAAAACTTTGAACAAAGGTTGTCTGAAAGTCAGCGTTATAGGTGGCTTGGTGGAGATTAATCAGTACAACTATGTTCTGTCTATTGGGAGATAAGCGAACTTCTCTGATGGAATATTTCCTGATAGCTTCACGGTAATTGTTAAGTTTACCTAAGGTGAGTTGGCGATAATTGTAATTAATGACTAGCTGCATTGAAGCTCGGTCTATATCAGACATTCCTCCAGACAAAACCGAAGGAATATAAATTTGTTCTAAACGAATCTCTAGTGGGTCTTTTTCTTTATCCACCAAGACCTTAACCGTTTCTGTGCCATTGGGTTGAATGGAACGCTCAATAATTGGCAGTTTTAGTCCTACTTTTAGTTGATTGAGTCCTAAGCTCCGTCTTATTCTTTGGGTTTTCCTGAGTAAACTCTCTTCAGCCTCTTTAGGAGTGAGATTGGAATCCGAGTAGTTATAGTTAGTTTCTAGACAACCTTTCTTGACACAAGCGTTAGTGGCTACATCGATAATTTGAATTTTGGCGGTAGGAACCTTTGTGACATGGTTTCTAGCACTTTCCAGATAAATATAGTTGCGGCTATCTACAGAAAAACCTGACAATCGACGATTGGTTTTGACAATAAGTGCTAATCCTTCCTCCCCAAGGAATAGTAGGAAGAAGCTAGCAACCAACAAACTTGAATATAAATAAAAGCGTTTCATCCGATCAGCCATACTACTTTGACTTCCCTGGTTTTTCAATTAGTCTTTAGAATAGCAGTGATGATGTTTCTCTGGAGTATAGCGTTTCCTAGTCTAATCAGGTAGATGTCTAGTCAGGTAAGCTGTTACTAAATCAAATTACTTTAAAATCAGAGATAGTCTCAATCCACACCCTTGCTCCACATTTGAGGGGATCATCGGGGCGATACATCACCCGACAGGGTCCATTGACTTCCACGGTATGACCATAAGTGTTTTGAGAGCCTCGTTTGACGGTAATCACAGGATTGCGCTCCCCGGTCTTGAGATTGTTGCGAATTACTCTTTGATTAACATGAATCACAGCCTTAGTGTACTCTCTACGCTTTGACCAGTTCCGCTTGGGACCGCGAGTGCCGGGAGTGACTACTGGCATGCCATCAAACAGAGGAATCACCCAAGTTCTACCCACTTTATAGGCACCTTTAACTCTGCCTTTGCTTAGAAGGTAACGGACGCGAGTGGCGGAAACACCTAGTAAATCAGCGGCTTGTGCGGTAGAAATCATCATGGCTAGTTAACCATTGCGTTAACGATACTTTTATTGTAACAGCATTTTGGGGAAGATGCAAAAAATGAGATTTTAGGTATTAATTACTAGGTGTAGTAGTGCGATCGCGCTTATCAACGCCCTTCGGGCTAATCGCATTTTAGTCAAAGCACCTCGTCAAAGCACCTCAGTTGAGAGTTTCGAAAAAACTATTGCATTAGCGCAGCAATAATAATTCCAATCACTAACAATTGGTTAACTGCCTTCGAGGATGGTTCAATAAATTTTCAAAAAATCCCGAATATTCGTTCAAAATTATCCCCATCTCCCTATCTCTATCTATTTTTGGCCAGAATTAAACAGCCCTGCTCTGCTATAACCCTTACCGGCTCTGCTTTGTCAGTTCACTGTCACCCCGTGAGAGATTTAGGGTGATCAAGTTTTACCTTATGGGATATAGAATTGCTATATAATGTTCGGAGAATTGGTGATAAAAAAAAAACTTGTTAAGTGTTAATAGTTTGTCAATTAACACTTAACAATTAGGTGCCACCAGTGGCGATTTTAATTATTAATAGGTCAAGGGCACATTTAACAAGTTAGATGAAGATAATTAGTAATTTTTATAGCGTTTATCGGAGCTATGAGGTACACATTCTTTTTGCCCTCTTCACTCTTCACTCTTCACTCTTACCTGCTCCCTGCTCTCTGCTCCCTGCTCCGAAGTCCCTGCTCCCTACTTCCTGCTCCGAAGTCCCTAAAACCCAGATATTTATACCTCAAAAGTCGTATAATTGCTATATTCCAAGAGATAATCTAGTTTTAGAAAAATCTACGTCTAAATGGGCCTTTACCTCGAAATGCTCCTCCTATTTCTTGACGAATTTGTTGGCGCTGTTCGTCGGTGAGAATACCCCTCATCTCAAGTCGTGCTGATCTGTTAATGTTTTGCATTTGGTTTAGCTGGTCTTGGGAAAGATTCAGACCTTCCCTTGCTTCTCGCAGTTGACGACGGAGCACTTTTATAGTTCGGTACTGTCGTTTTTGCTGGGGAGTGAGAATATCCTCAATTTTGGAGTCAGTATTGTTAATGATGTCCTCAAACTGGTCTTTTTGCTGGTCAGTGATGTTCAGATTAGATAAAAATGGAGGAAGTTCTTGGGCATTAACTGCCATGGGAAAACTAGTGAGGGTAATTGCTGCGATACCTGCCAGTAGAGAAAAGCGTTTGATGTTCATGATGTTCACTTGTCTTTCTTTCTAACTGTTTGGAAGTGAGCTGATTTCTGTTTGATGTCTCTATCCTAAAAACGGGGAGGGCGAAACCACATGAGGCAAAAGACCTGAATTCCTCTAGGACTTTAGTCCTGGGCTAGAGATGACCAATGGGTCTTGCATTACCTTTAACACATGGATTAAGGTTATTGGTTGTTTGTTATTGGTTGTTTACAACAATCGTTAATGCGCCATCCGATTCAAATTACTAACCACCCCATTCGATTTTTGCTCTACCTGGAGTGGATACTGCTGATTATTACCGCTTTGGTGGAATTGCTAAAACTTCCCTTTCCCATGCTACCTAGGTCCCCACTACTCAATCTAGTTTGCCTGGTAGTATTTGGGTTAATGGGATTGAGATTACCAACAAATAAGCCTATTTATAAGATACTTTACAGCGCTGCTGAAATTGGGGTAATTGTTTTAGCATCCATAGTAGGACATATTCGGCTGTTGCAATTAATGTTAATTATATTAGTTGTTCGCAACTGTTTTATCTTCGAGTTCCAAGGTCGCTTAATGATGACTGGATTTGCAGTTATATTATTTCTAATGAAGCAAATGGTGCGATTTCAGCATCATGGTCTGAGGCATCGTCCTCCCTTTAGACCACCTCCTGTGTTCAGAGCACCACCAACAGGGTTGATTCCAGAGCGATTACTATTTATATTATTGACTTCTGTCTTTATATTTGTATTGGTCTTAATCGTTTTACAGCTATTAGTGGATGCTGTACTATCAGAACGAAAAAGTCGGGAAGAGCTGGCTAAGGCTAATGCACAACTGCGTCACTATGCCCTGCGCATTGAAGATATTGCTACGCTCCAAGAACGTAACCGTATTGCTCGGGAAATTCATGACTCTTTAGGACATTCGTTAACGGTATTTAATTTACACCTGGAAGCCGCTTTAAGACTATTACAATCTGACCCGGCTGAAGCCAAAGAATTTATCTTAGAAGCGAAACAACTTGGGAAAACTGCTCTGAATGATGTACGTCAATCCGTTGCTTCCTTGCGTTTAAATCCGTTACAAGAGCAATCTCTAGAAAATGCGATCGCATCCCTAATCGACGACTTCCAAAAGTCCACAGCCATCTCACCTAAATGCCATCTTCACCTAAAGCGTTCAATCCCTGCCGACATCAAAATAGCAGTTTACCGTATTGTCCAAGAAGGATTGACAAATATTTTTAAATATGCTAATCCTACTGAAGTAGACATCCAAATTCAGACAGCAGCAACAGATTTACAATTAATTATTAAAGACAATGGTATTGGATTTTCCCTAAACCAGAACACAACCGGTTTTGGTTTACAAGGAATGCGAGAACGCACCCAAGCTTTAGGAGGAACCTTTAAAATTGAGACAGCACCAGGAGCTGGCTGCAAAATTATCGCTCATTTTCCTTTACCAAAGGTTTAAGCTAATGGCGTTTGTATCATCGGTTGTAAACACAGATATGGCAGGAAAATGCAAGAGGCAAGAGGCAAGAGGCAAGAGGGAAAATATATCAGGAGTTTTATTGTCCACAAAAAAAATATCATACAGGTTTAGATCTCAAATATCAACGCTATCTCTAGAAATTAGAGACGCATTGTGATTAGTTTTGTTCCCTACTCCCTACTCCCTACTCCCTACTCCCTACTCCCTACTCCCTACTCCCTAGAAAAAAGTACCTAACCGAATTGACAACTACTATATAATTCATCCTTGATGATAATTCGTATTTTACTCGTAGATGACCAAAGTCTAATTCGGCGTGGATTAAAAGCCTTGCTGAAGTTAGAAGAAGACTTACAGGTAGTCGGTGAAGCCGAGAATGGACAAACGGCAATTAGTCTGGTAAAAACCTTACAGCCAGATGTTATACTAATGGATATTCGGATGCCTGTGATGGATGGCGTCGCTGCAACCAGGGAAATTTGTCAACAATTCCCAGATACAAAGGTATTAGTACTAACTACTTTTGATGATGACCAGTACGTTACCCAAGCCATACAGTGCGGAGCAGCCGGATATTTGCTGAAGGATACCCCTCCCGAAGAATTAGCCCAGTCAATTCGAGCGGTGCAAAAAGGTTATACTCAGTTAGGCCCTGGTATTGGCAAAAAAGTCGCTACTCAAATGCGAGACCCAACTCCTAGCCCACCTCCGGGTTGGGATGAACTAACTCCGAGAGAGCAGGAAATTTTACGACTAATTGCTACCGGTGCTAGCAACCGAGAGATTGCTAATACGTTGTATATTTCTGAGAAGACCGTCAAAAACCACGTTACTCATATTTTGAGTCGGTTGAATGTACGCGATCGCACTCAAGCCGCCATTCTAGCCAACTCTATGTTGGGTAATTTTAGTGATAATTAATTATTGAGCTAGCATTATAGCAGTTTTAAATGGGGTGAGATACTTATTTCTAGGGAACAGGGAACAGCGGATCTGGGAATAGAGAAGAGGGAAAAAATCCTGTATACCTCATTAGGATAAAAACCGCTATAGTAAGGCTCTACGCGCATGCTACTTGAGGTGCAGTCAGCAGTCAGCTTTATGAATCCCTGACAGCAGACGTAACAGAGATTAAACTAAGGCTTACTTCTTTTATTCAAAAGCTCGCAACTAAAGTAGCATTTAAAAATAGCATTTAAAAATAGCTCATGAAAAATATTGTTTATTTATGATAACATCAAAATATTTATTACTGTTCCCTGTTACCAGATCCGCTGTTACCAGATCCGCTGTTACCTGTTCCCTTTGCTATATATGAGTTCTTCTTATCAATCCGAAACTTTGATAATTGCTTACTGTTTTGGTGCTCTTCTGGCTATAACCGTTATGGTTTACTTACTCAGAGGTTTTGGTATTATTACCTTTATTCCTGGTGGTATTCTGTGGCTACTGATATTGTTATCAATTGGGACAGGACTAGTTTATGGGGTTCAGAAAACTCGACGCTATTAGAGGAGTCGGGAGTCGGGAGTCGGAGTAATAAAATTGACTGTAGCTAAGCTCATAGCGTCAGCTATCAGCATTTCGGGTATCAGCCGTTTTGAGGGTTTTCCCTGAATACCTATCTAATCGCGATCTTCAGCTGATATTATCTCACGATAATTACCCTTAATAAAAATTTCCCTCGGTGCCCTTGACCCGTAATTAAATTACGGGTCAAGGGCACCGCTCCCCATCTCCCCAAACCTCTAGCGCCTCCCTACCCTACCCGCGCACCCAAAATTGATGGGTATTCAACCAGACTTGAGATAAGTCTAATATCGGTAAGGATTGAGCCTAGTACGGCACCACGGAAATAAAGATACTTTTGAAAAATAGCGAAAGGCTTATATAATGATAATTCTGCTCAGAGCTGATAGTTGAGGGCTCAGGGCCCGTCCGCTGAGGGCTGACAGTAGAATCTATTGCGAAAATCCTGGACTACTAAGTGGTTATAGGGAATAGAGATAGGTTAATCTTGAACAAACGTGAGGTAACGACAATTAACATGGAAGCTATTGAACTGGAAGTCAGCCAACTAAAATTTTTACTGAAGCTACTGAGCAAACCGGATTATCGGGCATCGATTACTGAAGCGAAACCCAATTCTAAAACCTCAGCGAGTGAACGAGATCAAATTTGTAAGGCATTATGCGAACACAAGTTGATTGAGTCTACTACAGAAATCACGAAAATTCAGATCACTGAGAAAGGCAAGGAACACCTAAACCAAGATCAGGCTGACTCACAACTGAGCACGAAAGAACGCAAAATTATCAAAGCCTGTGAAACAGAACCGACTACTCCGGCCAAGACAAACGTCAAGCCTGCTAAGACCCGTAAGGAAATCATGGCAAAATTGATAGACGATAAATATATTGAAGTAGCAGAAACTAAATACAAAGATGTCTGGATTACTGAAAAAGGTATTAAGTACCTCTTAAATAGTTATCAACCCGTTGGTCGTGGCAATATCAATTTGTCTAAAACCATGCTAGCGGATTACATCGATTTTATGCGGAAACACCTGCCACACTCAACAACTACAATCTCAGAATCAGATGGAAATTCGGCTACGACTGCCAATCCCCCTACTAATGAAGAAATATTAAAAATTATCAAGGATCTAGACCAAGAACTAGGTACAGAAAACTATTTGCCACTGTTTCATTTGCGCCAAAAGTTACAACCGCCTTTGTCTAGGGAGGAATTAGACCAAGCACTGTATAGCTTACAAAGAGAAAATAAAATTGATCTGAATGAGTTGCAAGAAGCTAACATGTATACAGGGGAACAAATTGAAGCTGGTATTCCTCAAACTACCGGGGGGAGGCTATTTTTCATTGAGCTGCGGCAAAGTATGATCAACTAACCAAAAGCTTTAACCTAAGGCTTCCCAATTGTTAATCCTCTATCCTTTTCCACTCTATAGATAGAATTTTAGAGATGGCAACGATCCAGGAAATAATTAAGCAAGCTCAAAATCCGTTTGACCCCGTAACCGTTACTACCGGTAATTTTTGGGAAGATCCAGAAAATTCAGCCCTTAAGGCTGTCAAATCGATTCATCAAGATGAAATCAATCAGATAGCCACCACCCTCAGTGCGGTGAATCAAGACCATCGACCCCGCACTATCTTACTGGCTGGTAATCCTGGTTCGGGGAAAAGTTATCTGTTAAAACGCCTCAAACAGCAGCTCAATCAAGACGCCTTCTTTGCTTATATTGGTCCTTGGGCAAATAGCGATCGCATCTGGCGCTATATCCTCAGGGAAACCGTTGACAGTATGCTCAAAGTCCCAGAAGGAGAACAAGAGTCTCAGTTGCTGCTGTGGCTAAAGAGTCTCCCGGCATTTCAAAAAAAGGGCTGGCTCCTGACTGAACGACAACGGCTGATTGGTGAACTCAGAGCTACCTATCCAACCGGAATTCATAGAAGTAAGGAATTTTTTGGAGTCCTCTATGACCTCACTAATCCAGAACGGCGTGACCCAGCTTATCAATGGTTAAGGGGAGAAGATTTAGACGAAGATGACCTGAAAACCCTTGGGGTCAGAGGGTCTATAGATAACGAAGACCATGCTCAGAACATCTTAATCAACTTCGGGAGAATTTCGTCATCCACCAAGCCGATTGTGCTATGTTTTGACCAATTGGATAGTATTCCTCATATGCCAGATGGTTCTCTGGATCTACAAGCTCTGTTTAATGTCAACTCTACCCTTCATACTCGCCGTCTCAACTTTCTGATTATTATCAGCATAATTACCGATACCTGGATAAGGAATCAGAAAAAAATTCAACCGGCTGATCTCGCTAGACTTAATCCTAATGAAATTCGGCTCAAAAACATTACCTTAAAGCAAGCTGAATCCCTCTGGGCAAGCCGACTCTATCCCTTACATCAGCAAGCTGACCCAAAACCAACTTCACCGATTTATCCTTTCACTCAGCAAGACCTCGAAAAAGAATTTCGTGGTGGCAAAACTACTCCCCGCAGGACATTGATGCTGGGAAATCAGCTAATTCAAAGGTATACAACTCAGGGAGTTAATAGTTCAGAGCCATCAACGACTGACTCAACTAGTCAAGATGATACCGCTGGCAAATCAATACCAAGAGCAGAAAAAGTCTTAGACTCATTTAAATTGAAGTGGCAACAAGAATTTAAAAAAACTGAGCAAAAAATTACCCGAATCCAGGATATTGATGAATCTCAATTGATTAAGATGTTACGAGAGGCGTTAGAAGCTCTGGAGGTCAAGGATGTTAAACCAAACTTTTTGTCAGGTAATTTTGCCAGTTATTCCCTAAGTTACCAGCTGCAATCATCTCAGGAACGGATCGGAGTAGTCTGGGGAGAAACTACTAATGGTAACAGCTTTTATCATCTGATGAATGCCTGTGATAAAGCAATTCAAGGCAATCGCTGCCAAACCTTATACCTAATTCGCAATACAAACGTTAAAAAACGTGGTCTTAAGGGGGACAAACTCTACAGCAAACTATTCAATGGTTCTGGCAATATTCACCTAAAATTAGAGGATCTCTACTCTGTCTATTACTTAGCCGCTTATGATAGCTTAGTTAATAGTGCTTATTCCCAAGAGTTAGTGCTTGCTGATACAATACCAACACCGGAAGAGTTACAGAATCTAATCCGAAAATCGGGAATTTTGCAGGATTGTTCCTTACTACAAGATTTGAATATTTTTTCGAGTAAGGTTAAGGATACTCAAGTTGTTACCAAGCCGGTTAAGGAATTTGTTATAAATTTGCTCAAACAGAATCAAATTATTGCTCGTAACGTTTTAATTAAAACTACTCAGAATAAATTGAATTCCATCAAGGAAGTAGCAATTCATCAAGGGATTAAGGAACTGTCTCAGGAAAATAAAATTAAACTTGTCCCTGTGGATGGTTCCCCAGAAAAACAATTAGTATGTTTGGTACCTTGAGCTATCAGCTGTAAGCTATCAGCTATCAGCGTAAGCGCTTACGCTGACCGCTGATAGCTTTTAGTTATTATTCTACCATAGGAAAAATTCGGATAATAAGCGCCAATGTACCTGACTCAACCAGCCCAAATCCGAGAGTTAATCCTTAATTTATCAGCAGCAAAAATTCTGTGGCTAGATACAGAAATTGCTGATTGGGATACCCCTAATCCCAGATTATCTCTGATTCAGGTATTGGCTGATCCGACAGATACAAATGGTGAAAAAGCTTACATCTTAGATGTATTAGACAAACCGGACGTAGTGAAAGACTTTGTTAACCATATTATGGTCAATCCCAACATTGAAAAAGTCTTTCACAATGCTAGTTTTGATTTACGGTATCTAGGGGGTAAAGACCAAGCTAGTAATGTTACCTGTACCTATCAAATAGCTAGAAAGCTGACCAACAAGAAACTCCCCAATCCATTACAGGTATCGAATAATAAACTAAAAACACTAGCGCGAGAGCTTTGCAATTTCGCCAATGTCGATACAGAAGAGCAAAGCAGTGATTGGGGAAAACGTCCGCTAACTGAAAAACAGCTAAAGTATGCGAAAATGGATACTGTGTATCTAGCCCATGTCCATCGGCGCTTACTAGAAGTTAGTAATAACAATACCTGGAGTCCAGAGCAGATGCTCACAAGACAGCGGAGGCAAAAATCGGAATCCCCTGGCTTCAGTGTTACCCAAGTTAGGGTAGCCATTGAATGTCCTCGTTTATTTTATTTGAGTCATCACTTTGGTGGAAAAACCCTATTTATACCACCATCCGACTCACCAGGTATTGGGACAATATTCCATCAGCTATGTGAACAGTGTACTGACAGACTCCAGCAAGATTCCCGATTTCAAGCCTTATTTTCCCCCACAGCAAGTCAGCTAGACCAAAGCCAGATTAGCTCTAAGATTCAAGCGCTACTGTATGAGCTAGTGGTTTTTCCGAAAATCGATGACCATGAGATAGCCTCGATCTTACTTCCACTGTGGCAAGGATTAACATCACTATTTCCCCATTGGACTCAACTGCTAGTTACTAATCGAGGCTATTGTCAGCCAGAGGAAGTAATAAGAAAAACGTTTATTGCTCAGGAAAAAGACCTCAGTTATAACTTTACCCTCCCTGATGGCACCCAGCAACAGGTTAATGGAAAATTCGATAGCTTAATTTTCGACTGTGAGCGCGATCGCTATTGTGTCGTAGACTATAAAACCTATCAACCGGTAGATCCATCGGCTAACTTAGCTCAAGTCGCCCTCTATAGTTACATGCTGCAACAGCAAAAAGGAGTACCAATCGATGCAGCGGTTTATTGTGTTTTACCAGAATTCCAAAAACACTACTATTCTTGGGAAGAGCTAGAGGATACAGTGCATCAGCTCATTCCCCATAAATTACAACAGATGGGCGAATGGCTGATTTGGAAACCGGCCCAGATCGAAAAGGAGGGAGATGGGGAAACTATAAAAAACCATTGCACTCCAGCAATGGGTAAGGGCAACCTGGAGCCACCACCACCGACACAACAGCCTGAGCTATGCAACATTTGTCCTCAACAGCAGACCTGTCAAACCTTTTTTGAGCAGGTTAAAACTGACCAAAAGTCGGGCAAAGCACCATCTCGCAAAATTCCTGAGACTAAGCAAAAGTCGGTTAAGCCACGTACCGCTAAAACTCGTAATCCTGAGCAAAAGCCAGTTAAGGCACCATCCCAAGCAACTCCTGATACTGATCAGATCGGGCAAAAATTGGTGAGTACTCTAGAAGACTTTAAAATTAGTGTCGATTATGTCAACGCAACAGTTGCTCCAGCATTTGTGCGGATCAAGCTAAAACCCAATCGTGGGGTAACAGTCATATCAATACAGAATCGATCCAAGGATTTACAAGTACACTTAGGTCTGGAGAATCCTCCCCTGATTACTCCTGAAGCTGGGTATGTCAGTGTGGATTTACCTCGCAAGGATCAGGATAGAGAAGTAGCTCGATTTTCTGACTATATCCAGCGTCCGGCAAATTCCGCCCCCCTAACCCCCCAATCTTGGGGGGAAATTGAGTTAAAGTCTCCCAAGATTGGGATTGGAGTAAATTTAGATGGGAAATTGGTAGAGGCAGATTTATCCGATCCCAATACGTGCCACTTTTTGGTAGGGGGCACAACGGGCAGTGGCAAGAGCGAATTTTTGCGATCGCTTCTGCTATCCCTACTCTATCACCACTCTCCTAAACAGCTCAAAATTGCTCTAGTTGATCCCAAGCGCGTCACTTTCCCAGAATTTGAGGACATGCCATGGTTGCTCTCACCAATCGTAAAAGATAGCGATCGCGCTATTGAACTGATGGCAGAATTAGTTGACGAAATGGAGGACCGTTACCGGAAATTTGAACAAGCCAAGTGTTCTCACCTGGATGCTTACAATCAGCAATTGAGTCAAAAACAAACTAATCAAAAAACTAATAAAAAAAACCTAGCGTTACCTCGGATAGTCTGTATTTTTGATGAATATGCTGATTTCATGGCAGACAAAGAAATCCGCAAAGAGTTAGAATTAAGTATTAAGCATTTAGGAGCCAACGCTAGAGCAGCTGGGATTCATTTGATTGTTGCTACTCAACGGCCAGACGCTAACGTTGTTATTCCCATTATTCGGTCTAATTTACCAGGGCGAATTGCTTTGCGCACAGCGTCTGAAGCGGATTCAAAGATTATTTTTGGTGGCACCACCAACACTGAAGCGGCTTATTTGTTGGGTAAGGGAGATTTATTGTATCAAAAGGGTGGTAAGTTAGAGCGATTGCAAAGTTTGTTTGCTGAGAGGATTAAATTGCCTTGATCGTAAGCATATGCGCTACGCGCACGCTGCGCGAACAGCAGTCAGCCGTCAGCCGTCAGCTAATAGCTCATGCTACGGAACCATCAGCCATAACACACCCTACTCAACACCCCGAGCCACACGAAAACCGACATTGATGAGACCGTAATTGAGGGGGATGAAAGGGTGCCCGAAAAATTTGTCGCGGAAGGCAGAACGGCAATCCTTAGGAAAGTCGCCCCACGAGCCCCCCCGCACAATATAATAACCAGGATGAAAATGATTAATACTCCAGATACTCCCATCTGTAGGGGCTCGTTTGTAATTACCATGCCAAGGATCCCCACACCACTCCCAAACATTGCCGTGCATATCGTATAAGCCAAAGCCGTTGGGGGGAAAACATCCTACTGGGGTGGTTTCTCCTCGATATTTCCCTTTTGCTTCCTCTGCATAAGTAAGGTTACCGCTATAGTTAGCTAATTTACTGCTTATGGTCTCTCCATAATGGAATGGTGTGGTAGTTCCTGCTCTACAAGCGTATTCCCATTCCGCTTCACTGGGTAATCTGTATTGCTTTCCTGTATGTTCAGAAAGGCGATCGCAAAATTCCACCGCATCGTACCAGCTTACTTGCTCTACTGGTCGCTTTTCTCCTTTAAATATCGAAGGGTCTGGCTTTAAGTCCCGGTTAACTTTTGGGAGTTTGGCCACAGCTCGCCATTGCGCCTGGGTTACCTGATATTTCCCCAGGAAGAAGGGTTGGATGCTTACTAAGTGCTGAGGTCTTTCGTTATCAAAACTCTCTTTCTCAGTTTCCGGGGAACCCATTAAAAAGCTTCCTTTTGGGATAGACACCATCTCTAGGTCTATTCCATTCCCCAGATCTTGAGTGAAGTAATTTGCTTGTTTATTTTCTCCCTTGATTATTACTCCTCTACGGTCAACTGTTAGGACTTCAAAGGAAAACTGCTTTAAAACTTTTTTCTTATGTTGTCCCTTTTTTTGTTTTTTTGGTGGTATTTCTGTGGGATATCCTGGGTTTTCTATCGGTGTTTTCTGTAGGTTTTCAGGTATAACCGGATCAGGTTTCTTACCAAATAACTGCCCCCCCTTTTTATCAGACCAACGTAGGTAAAGCACTGGGCGATACCATTGGTTTCCCTCTCTACCCATTTGAGCCTGTCCCATACTAACAGCAGTAGTTAGGACTTTTTTGTTCCCTAATGCTCGATAAAACCGCTCTGCAAAAGCAGTTGCCCCGTTTACGGTAACATTGTATTGCATAGCTACTACTGCTGGAATCTGTTGCTCTATCAATTTTTGAGCCACACCGTTGAACACGGAATCGCTTCCCAGTGCCTTCCCCGTTTGACAAGCACTCATAACCACCAAACGAATGCCTTGGTCTGGTTGTTGTTCTAAATCAAGATTACTTTTTTGAATCAGCTCACTAATTTCTGTAGCACTGATATAATCGGCCTCTTTAATACTATCTTTTTGGTTAGGTTTAAACAGTAAGTAACCTTGAGGAGATGGATCTAAAGGATAGCCACATTTTCGGCATTCCTTCGCTGTGAGATCGTCATGGATAGTATGGCATTGCTCTTGATTGCAACGTTTACCGAAAAAGCCATGACCATCGAAGTGAATGAGATGAGGCGTTTTCTCTTCAGAGATTTGGGTGAGGTAATCTCCAAATTCTTTGAAAGTCGGAGATTTTAGGGTTTCTACCTCAATTGTGCCTTCTGCTTCAGCTTGTTTGAGTCCTCTTAGTATAGCTGTTTGCTCTTGATAGTCAAGGGAAACTAAACCCATATCTGTATCGCCAACAGGGGATGAGACCAGCAAAACCTTGATTTTGTTTACTGATGGAAGCTTAGGTATATTTTGGACAAAGGCGATCAACCGTGAAAAAGTCACTTGTCGTCCAGCCAGAAATCCGCGATCGTCGCAAGCTAATTCCCAAGGATAATCCGGTAAACGTCCTCTCTGGTCAATTTTTTCATTAAATTGAATTTGAATATGTAGTTGTTCCCCTTTATCAAGGCTGCGTAACATTATAGTTAATAAATCCCTGCCATCTCCTGGGGGAAAAAGAGTGTTATAGATATCTTTTCCAATCTTCTTTAATAGTTGGGGATCGAAATGATTACCCTTTTGAGTAAGCCACCCTTGCTCTTTCATCCATTCTACTTCTTCCTGATCAAAGTTATTGGATTCAAAAGCTACAGCACCAAGGGCGTCAATCATAGTAGTTCGCCATTGGTTTCTATTTTCAAAAAAGGGTAAACGGGAATGATAATCTGCATGACCAGCTTCTCCATAGGCATAAATTTGGATTTCTCCTGGCTCTGCACTTCTGGGTACGGTTAAAAATAATGTCAGTAGTTTCATTATCTAAGGTGTTTTGCCTGGGAACTAGATATGAATGAAATCAACTAAAAACTATAGATATCTATCAAATTTTGCCTTTTGCCTCTCGCTGAATCTCACTTCTGCTGTTTGATGCGAGCAAATTTTTGACAAATAAATATAAGATGCACCCTTTGCTTTTTGCCTTTTGCCTTGCTAAAACTGATTTTAAATTTTCAGCTTAGCTTTTCTATATCGATTTTCCCATTTTACCTTTGATCGTTCCCTTTATACTGTTTTTGATTGAGGGAAGAACAGTTCCTGGATATAAATCTTGACAGTATCGCTTCATTTCCTCTTTACTATACAACGGCGATAGTTTAACCTTCACTTTTTGAAGTGAATCCTGACCAACTCCACCACCAGCTTCTGCTCCACCAACGGATAAAACATTCATTTTAATGCCAGCTTTTCCTTCTCTTTTGAGGGTTACTTGAAGCTCTAGTTCAACTGAATCCACAAAAAGAAAACCTGCTGTTTTATCTTTCGGAGGTGTTAGTAATTCCCCTTTGACTTGCTCAACCAATTCCGCAAGTCCAATCGAACTATTTCCGTTATCAGTCATGACTATATTGTAGTTTAGTGTTTAAGGTGAACCTAAATTTTTGTAGATTAATGAGACCTTGATGTAACAGGCATCTTGCTTATTACAGCTAGGCCCAATGCAGTGCGTTACGGGATGGACTTTTGTAACACTGGCTACCAATAAAATTCTGCGAGCCCTTCCCTAACGCACCTAATGCACCCTATGCACCCTACGCACCTTACGAACAGCTGATAACAAATAGCTGATAGCTTAACTATTACCCCCATACTAACACAGCATATACTCCATAGATAAAATAAACACTAAATACAATCGCAATAATAATTCGAGCAGTCATCGAACTGTGGCGTCTCCACAATACAAAGCATCCAACTATAACAGCCAACACTTCTAGGGGAGTAAAAATATGACCATAATGACGAGAATCCCAATAAGAAACAGGACTTTCAAAGCGCCAATTTGACAATGGAAAAAAGTGACGGTGGGCATCGTCAGCATGAACAGGAAAATCTCCAATCCCATGAAGAGCCATGCTAGCAAATATAGCCATCAGAAACGTTTGACGAAAATAGTAAGCTAACAACCCACCTACTAGTATGAGTGGAAAAGAATTGAAAATATCAAAAAATACTTGCCAGCTTGGGTTATAATAGGACTCAGACCAGATTACGTTTTCAGGAATTCCTCTGATTAATTTTTCATATATGTAAAAAATTACCATTGGCAAATCTGGTAATATCGCACCGAACACAATTGGGAAGTTATTTTCGGGCTTTCTTTTTTTTCCTAAAATCAGGAGATTGACGATGGCGTGAGCGGGAGTATTCACAAATTAGGGAATTAAGAATTAAGAATTGGGAATGCGCGAAGTTAGCGTAGGGTGCGTTTACCCTGATTTATGAATGACACTTATAAACCTCAAAGTTCTTATTTTTAAGGCAGGGCTGTTTCTTGCGTCGGACTCAAATGCGATTGGTGGGGAGGTGGGGAGATAAGGAGATAGGGGTGCGACCCATGGCGAATTTAATTATTAAATGCGGAAACCGCACCGTCGGGGAATTTTTATTCATAAAAAGGTATGGTTAACCTTAAAAAAACCTTCTCTCGATAACTCCATCTGCTTTTCCCCCGATTGAATTGACAATTTATTCATGAGCAATGTTACAGCCCTGCCTTTTGTAAGGGGTGATCTATGTACCTAATTAAAAAGGTAAGATGCTCCGTTCATAGTTGATACTTAATACTTCATCCTTCATACTTAATCCTTAATAAGCTTATTTTAAAATACTGCGCAGCATCCAAGCCGTTTTCTCATGTATGCTCATCCGTTGGGTCAATAGGTCAGCTGTGGACTCATCGTTAGCACGTTCAGCGGCTGGGAAAACAGACCGTGCAGTTCTTACCACTGCCTCATTGGCTTCCACTAGCAAGCGCACCATTTCCTCAGCCTCCGGAACATCGCTGGTTTCTGGAATGGAGGATAATTGCGCATATTGACTGTAGCTGCCAGGAGCAGGATAGCCTAGGGTACGAATCCGCTCTGCTACCGCATCCACTGCTAAAGCCAACTCATTGTACTGTTGCTCAAACATCAGGTGTAGGGAGTTGAACATTGGTCCAGTAACATTCCAGTGGAAGTAATGGGTCTTCAGGTATAGGGTATAAGTGTCCGCTAGTAGACGAGACAGTCCCTCAGCAATCTCTTGGCGGTCTTGTTGATCAATACCAATATTGACAGGTACAATCGTTGCCATAGTACTTTCCTCAAGGTTTCTACTCAAAACTAATAGTAGCGACAGTAAGCTTTAAACAGCTTAAATTTAAGCAATTCTGGTTTCCTTGGGAATTAGCCCAAGTTATGAACCTATTTTTGTCCCAAAATTGCTAATTTTCACGCTAAATGCCGTTTTAAGACGGAGCGAGTAGCGTGACGCACGCGGCACTTAATGGTTTTTTTTCCTAAACGCTGGTGTGCTTCGTAACGGTGGCAACCGCAAAAACCATAGTATTGCCCATCTACTTCTAACACATCAATGGGTTCGAGCAAACCCTCTTTGGCAATTGATTCCATTAGCGCCGCCACCTTGTTTGGATCATTTTGTGGTGGTAGAGGACGGTGGATTTGCTCTAGGGGAATTTCTTTGATGTATACCATAGTACAAGTAATTTATCAATTTAGTTTTGATGGTAATGCTTTTAGGGATTAGGCGTTAGGGGTTGGGTTAAGGGTTTTTGTACTTAATGTAAGTGTGCCTCATGTAAGCATTCCTAATCCCTAATACAAGGATGCCCGTAGGGACGAGGTTCGGATAGAATAGAAAAAATTAACCAAGGGCTAATGAATCAAGCCAGTTTTAATCCTAATGAGATTACTGTGCCCAATGGCTGCTTCTTTGGCTTGCCCTATTCGGTTGAAGAGGCATCAATCGTGTTTCTGCCTGTTCCTTGGGACGTGACTACATCTTACCGAGAGGGGGCAGCAAACGGTCCCCAAGGCATAATAGAAGCTTCGGTACAGTTAGATTGGTACGACTTTGATGTACCCCAAGCTTGGGAAACGAGGTGTGGAACTATACCAATTAACTCAGCTATCCAAGACCAAAATCGTGCTATGAGGTTGATAGCTAAAGAGATTATTCAGTATTTAGAAGCTGGTGGCAATGTGGATGATGATGCGATCGCAAAACAGTTAGCCATCGTTAATACTGCCTGTGCTGCTCTCAACAACTGGGTTTACACTCAGGCACTGGAACTGCTGGAGCAAGGCAAGCTCGTTGCTATCGTTGGTGGCGATCACAGTGTTCCTTTTGGGTTAATGCAAGCCCTAACACAGCAACACGAGGAATACGGCATTTTACAAATTGATGCCCATGCCGATCTCCGACAAGCCTATGAAGGGTTTACTTACTCCCATGCCTCGATCATGTACAATGCCCTGACCCTACCTCAGATTAATCGTTTAGTTCAGGTTGGCATCCGAGATGTTTGTGAAGAGGAAATGGCAATGGCAAAGAGCGATCGCCGGATTGTAGTGTTTGATGACTGGCAGCTCAAAGCTAACACTTACGAAGGTATAACCTGGGCAGCCCAGTGTCAGGAAATTATTGCTAATTTACCTAATAAAGTTTATATTAGCTTTGATATTGACGGATTGAATCCCACCTATTGTCCCAATACAGGTACTCCTGTGCCCGGAGGATTGGAATTTAATGAGGCAATGTATTTAGTGCGATCGCTAGTCAAAGCTGGCAAAACTATTATTGGTTTTGATCTGTGCGAAGTTGCTCCCGGAGACTCTGGTGATGAGTGGGATGGCAATGTTGGGGCTAGAATTTTGTACAAGCTTGCCTGTTTGACTAGGTATAGGGCTAATTAATCAAAAAATCAGCTATCTAACTAAATTTTGATCTCACTGCTTTAGCCTGGGTAGCCAAATGCGCCTCTTTCAACTGCTCCAGTAAAGCTTCTCGTTCGTCATAAAGGCGTTTTAGAGGACGAGGCGCTACCTTAGCTAGGCAGTAAGCAGTCAGTAGGGGCATAGCAATAGTCGAGTCGCAATAAACCACGACCGTTTCTGATAACTTCTGTGGATCAAGCTTGCACCAAGAGACCGCCTCCGATGGGGTTGCTCCTGACAAACCCCCTGTGTCTGGACGGGCATCAGTTACCTGGAGAAAGTAATCATGCCCCTTCTCTTCAATACCCAAGACTTCTTGAAGATACGGTTCCGTCTGCAACATGAAATTTTTCGGCGAGCCACCTCCCAAGATCCAAATCCCACTGGCTCCCCCATGGTTTTTAGCTGCCAGCACAATTGCTGCCGTTTCATTCACATCCAAGGACACATCAATGACTGGTCCGGTTCCCTGCAACCCTAGCGCTGCTAAATTCATCCCAATCGAACTATCTCCAGGGCTGGAGGTATAAATCGGGACTCCTAACCGATAAGCTGCCGCCAGCAGGGATTGGTTTTCCAGTCCCAAGGTCTGCTCCCGTGCAGCAATGTACTTACCGCAGAGGTAGTGAAACTGTGCCGTTCCCATTCGACCCTTAAACTCAGGTTGTTCAATGATCTGACGAAAGAACTTATCCGTTGATAGCAGCACGTCATAATCAAAGAAAATGTCATAAATCCGGACAACCCCTTCTTTCTGCAATACCACATCACTAATATCGTGCCGCCCTTGATGGAGTTCCAATCCGATACCAAAATGAGTGTCGTGGTAGAGATTGGCTCCTGTAGATACTATCCAATCGACAAACCCTGCCTCCATCAGTGGGATCACTGCTGCCATGCCTAAGCCTGCGGGGGTTAATGCTCCTGTCAAACTTAAACCCACCGTTACGTTGGGCTGTAACATCCGCTCTACCAATAATTGGCAGCCTTCTCGTAATCGACCGGAATTGTAGGCTAGAAACGTCTGGTCGATCAACTCTGTGATTGGGATTCCTGCCGTAATCGAACCCGGAGCGATTTTACGCCCTTGCAAAAAGCGATTTTCGTTGGTGGGCATGTTAGTTAAATCACTTGGTAAAACTTGCGCTTAACGACGGTTCTAACTTAAGAATAAACATTCTGTACTGTCAAGGTTAATGGTTCGTGCTTCATGGCACAGATTACCTTAGGGCAAGTCTTTTCCATTAATCATATATCCATCGGTTTTGCTGTAGCGAGTACAATTGATACCTTTCCTTTAGTAGGACTTACCCAAAGCTGAGCACCAAACCCTATAATTCGTAAGAAACCCGACAAGTCGAGTTACTGGGTAAGTCCTGAGCTTAGCAACTCAAATAGGTATAACTCCTCAAACTCCGCTCATAATTTTCCAGCAGCCGTTGAGATTCTGCCAAAGTAATTCGGTTCTCTTGCAACGCCTGTTCTGTGCGGCGGCGTATACCTTCTACCAAATCTTCAGCATCATACTGTATATAACCCAAAACTTCCGTGATTGTATCTCCCTTAACCACGTGTTCAATTTCATACCCTCTGGGGCTTAATTTGATGTGAACTGCGTTACTATCACCAAAAAGATTGTGTAAATTCCCCATAATCTCTTGGTAGGCACCGACTAGGAAAAAACCCAAATAGTAGGGTTCTTTGGATTTGGGATTTGGGATTTGGGATTTGGAATTGGAAATTCTCTCTGGCTCCTCGGCTTTGCGCAAAGGATGTAGTTCCAGCAAGGATTTAACATCCCGCAGGTCAATAAATTGGTCAATCTTACCATCACTATCGCAGGTAAGGTCAGCGAGGATCCCCCTTTGAGTTGGTTCTTCATCCAGCCGATGGATGGGCATAATCGGAAATAGCTGGTTAATTCCCCAGCAATCTGGCACTGATTGGAAGACGGATAGGTTGACATAATAAATTGATGCCATGATCGTTTCCAGGTCTGCTAGATCATCAGGAACATAGTCTTGTGTCCTGATAATTTCCCGAATCTTCTGACAGCACGCCCAATAAAGCTGCTCGGCTTTAGCCCGCTCGGTAATGCTCAGATACCCTAAACTAAACAGGCTTTTTGCTTCTTGGTTAAGCTCGATGGCATCATGATAAGCTTCCTGGTAATTCTCAAGGTCGAGAGTACAGTAAGTTTCCCAAAGATTTCGGATAATTAGATGGTCTTGTTCCGTTGCCAGTGGAGGGGATTGAGATTCGACATCACTGGTACTCAAAACATCAAAGATCAGGACTGATTGATGGGATGCGATCGCACGACCACTTTCACTAATCAGTGTTGGTGCTGGAATTTGATGTTCCTCACAAGCATCCTTAACCGCAGCCACAATGTCATTAGCATAGTTCTGCATGTTGTAGTTTTTGGAGGCATGGAAGTTGGTTTTGGAGCCATCGTAATCCACTGCCAAGCCACCACCTACATCTAGATACTGCATATTCACCCCTAATCCCTTGAGCTCAGCATAAATTTGGCTGGCTTCCCGAATAGCATCTTTAATCACGCTAATGGCAGAGATTTGAGAGCCGATGTGGAAGTGCAACAGCTGCAATGACTCAAGCATTCCAGCCTCTCGTAGCTGGTCAATGGTTTGGAGTATTTCTGGAATTTTCAGACCAAATTTAGCTCTATCTCCTACAGAGTTTCCCCAACGACCCATGCTTTGTGTACTCAGTTTGGCTCGCACCCCCAGCACTGGTGTGATGCCTCCTAAGGAAGCCGCCACCTCAATCACTAACTGCACTTCCTCTAGCTGTTCTAGGACAATTATCGGATTATGTCCCAATCGCCTCGCTAAAAGCGCAGTTTCAAGATATTCCCGGTCTTTGTAGCCGTTACAAATAATTAGGGAATTCGGAGTGAGCAATGTTGCTAGAGCAATCATCAATTCTGGTTTAGAACCGACTTCTAAACCAAATTGATAAGGTTGACCAAAATACACGACATCCTCAACCACATGTCGATGTTGGTTGCATTTTACCGGAAACACTCCTTGGTAACGACCAGGGTATTTGTAGCGAGTAATGGCTTGGGCAAAACAGGCGTTTAATTGCGCTATCTGGTCTGCCAAGATATCTGAAAAATGGATTAATAATGGTAGTCCCAAGTTGCGTTGCTTAAGGGATTCTACTAGTTCCAACAAATCCAACGAGCCGCCCCCATTGCCTTTAGGGGACACCATGATATGACCCGCAGTGTTAATGGCAAAGTAGGGTTCTCCCCAGCCTTGGATCTGATAAAGCTCCTCACTTTTCTCAATTGTCCAAGATTTAGAGGTCTTCTGATCTTGGTTCTGGTTAGGGATTTGAGAACGGGATGAGTTGATCAACTTAACACCATAATCTGTAGGATTTTGAGTCGAGATCCCTGTAGTAGTCTCAGTAGTAGTCTCAGGGTTTAAATACTCTTGAAACTGGGATTTACGCTGTAGTGTCACCAATAACCTCCTTAAAGACATTGGTCGAACTGACTAGCCATGCTAAAATGCCGTCAGCGTGTTTTTTAACTAATCGTGAGCGTCGATGTCTAAACCATCAGGTCATCAGGCTCAAAAGCAAGATTATTTCGAGTCCATCCAAAAGCTAATATACAATCATCAGATTGCTGTTTGGGTTGGCCTTTGGGTTGTTATGGTCTTAGCCGGTAGCATAGCAACTATCGGTCTGATTGATCCTGGACCGATTGAAGAAGAAGCCAATAATCCACAACCAGCTCTGGCTCAACTGCGGGCATCAGCGGCAAAAGAGGCTGTGCCTCTGTCTTTGTTTGGTGTTGTTGCTGTAGGCTGCGCCAGCGGTTGCTTATTACTTACTAAGGCTCTAAAATTTTCAAGCCGTAAAACGAAACTGAAAAGACCTATAACATCTAGTGTCAGTAGTAGAAGGCGACGCCGTAATTCTAGACGCCGTAAGGCGACTCGCAAACAACAACCAGTAAAATCAGTACCATTATTACCACCATCACAAAACAGGAGTGATGACCAACAGACCGAGGTAACGGTTTTGCCACCGGAGCCTACTGATCAGACCCTAGCTAAAGACGAGACTCTTGCCAACATGATGGATATGCGTAAGCGCCGCTCTCTGTCTTCCTTGATGCGGGATCAATAATCATCAGCCGATGGTAGTGCTGATTTAATTTGCCCTTTTTTAGCCCTTAGTTCAATATTGACGGTTGACGGTTAACCGTCAATTGTTAGAACTTCTAACCTCTAACAGCGATTGCCAATCTTTAATCGCTTGCTGTGACCAAAGCCAGTTCTTGCTCAAGGCATCAGGTTGGAAGTTAATCGGGTCGTTGGCGATCACTTCTTGGCGTAGCTTGAGGGCTTGTTGGGACAAACTCGCCCGCTTAGATCCGTTTTGTTGTTGAGCCGATTTCCACAAGCCTAGCCCTAAGCCAGCATAGGTATTCCATTTTTGGGAATTGCTGGATTTTCCAGATCCAACTGTTGTAGATTTCCCGTTGCTACTTCTGTACAATGCATCATACCAAGCTTGGTTAGCTCGCTCGTATTTGCCTTCAGCGTAATAGGCAAACCCTAGGGCATTGCGGTAAGTCCAAGAGTCAGGTTCTTGTTTTACTGCTCTTTCCCAATAACGTCTGACATCATCCAGACTGTATTGATCCGAGCCGGTCTGGATAGACTGCCATGCCAGACGACCTCTTAAGAAACTCACCATTGACTTATTCAATTGTGCTGAGGGAACTTCCTTAATAGCAGCAGAAGCCTGAGGTAATGCACCCCGGTCTAGCAATGCCTTTACAGCTTCGGTTCCTCGAATAATATTATCCTCACTGAATGCTTCAATTGCGATCGCTGTGACGGTCTTGGTATTAACCTTTGTCAAATTCACATTTGAGTAATCTACAGGTTTAGAGAGACCTGCTGGTAATTGTCTCCCTAGCCCAGGAATAGGAGGGTTCTGGAAAAACCACATGCTCACCAATACCAAGGCAAGAGTTCCCGTTGCTCCTAGTCCGATCCACAATGGTGAACTTGGTAACCTTGAACCCTTGTGTTTAGGATTAGTTACCTTTTTAGCCTCAAGTCCTGCTGTAGTATCCTCAAGGTTTGGAGCTGATTGGGTTGATCCCTCGCTAGACAAAGCCCCTAAGAGGGTTGCAGCTGTTGTTTTCCTGGGAGCAGGTAGTTGGCTTGGGCTATGGACTGGTAGGTTCTTCTGAGCAGTTTCTGAGTAAGGGTTTTCCGATAACCCCTCCGAATTCGATGCTGCTATTGTTGATTCCCCACCAATCGCCTCTGTATTCAGCTGATCCAGTAATCCCTTAATGAAAGCAGCGGGATCATCTGCTTCTAGTTCATGGGATTCTAAACCCGGTGTTACACCAGTGAGACTTTCATGGTCATACTCAGCTTCTGCCCTAGAGACAAGAGCTGAGTCTTCCTCAAATTCTGATAATGTGGTATATTCTCTCTCTGGTGGTGGCGTAAAAAAACCCTCTTCTGGGTCTAACCCTACAGACATTCCAGGAGGATCGGGCAGACTAAATATTTGAGTTCGGTCATAACTCTGGTCATCATTGGTCAGGAAACCATCAAATGCCGGATGCAGATAGAGAACAGGTAATGCCCAATAAAGCTGGTTCGAGCCATAAGCAGAAATCAGTCCTTGTCTAGCTCGCGAGAGGCTTAGGTCAATGGGATAACCCTGGTTTATGTTACGGTATAATAATCGGGTTAGGGTCAGGGCTACCTCATCAGGAATGCGCTCTGCCATCGCTAGAACCCCAGGAATACCCCGCTTAACCAGTGCTTGAGCAAGATTTTGATCGTTACCGTTTTCCTGGGTATCTGAAGCAGCTGTATGAGCACCACGACAGGAGTTAAATACAGCCAGCTGGACACCATTATTAACTAACAATCCAGCTAGATCATCACCCCTTACGGTTTCTGTCAAACCAGTTTTTTTGCTAACCAGGTATACATCACCACCTGATTCACCTAGGTTAGAGTGACCAGCATAGTGGAAGACTTGATATTTTCCTTGTTCCAGGGCTTGGGTTAACTGTTCCCGTCCTGGCTGTTCCAGAATTGTCAGATGAATCGCTGGTGGTCCATTGGGGGAACGATGGCGGAGTTCTTCTTTAAGGTGAGATGCTTCTTGTAAGAGTTCTAAACTTTCTTGATCACTTGGACCCGCGATCACCATCAAAATTTTTAGAGGTTGATTCGGTGGGGACAAAGGCTTCGGAACTGGTCTAATCAACCCTTTAGTCATTTGATAGCGGGAGAAAGCCACATCAGTTCCTGTGGCTAGGGGGCGATCCCCAGCATGGAGAACTTCCCAAGGTAGGCGGGGTAATTCTGTACCTTTCAATCCCAGACGCAGTCGCAAAACCGACCGTTGATTTTGAGCGATCGCTTGCGCCATCATCCAGCTATCGCGCAAGCTTCCTTTAAATAGGGCATTGTATAGCTCTTGACCCAAGGCAACTAAGTTTAAAGAGGATTGAGAGTACGGTTCTCCCCAAGATGGCATGGCAAAACTGCCATCCACCGCAGCTGCTCTACCCTGCAGGACACTAAATAGGGGGTCATTCATCAGTTGCTTTGCCTGGGTTAACCATTCTTCTAGCGGCCAACTGACTTGTTCTTCTGCCAATGAGACTCCCGGTGCCACTCGTTCGATGCGCACCAGATAATCATCATGTTTTCCTAAGGGGGTTACGGAGATATGGAATTCCTGTGCCACTGTTGCCCAATTTTGCTCAATTTCAAGGGTTCAATTTTGCTCATAGTCACGAGCTTTGGCGGAAGGTTTAAAAATTCTTGAATATTGAATATTTGTTTACTATTTGCTTATTGAGGAGTATTCCTTTAGGGGAAAATTCTGGTTGGCTCATGGTATTTATGCCATTTTTTAGTTAAAGTTTCCAAGGCATACTCTGTTAATTGTTTTGAATCATAAAATTTCATAATTCCAGCATTTGGGCGCCACTTTACCCAGATTTTTCCGGATTGCTATCACCAATTTCAGAAAAGTGAAATGGTAGATGCACCCTGATTGACACCCCCGGTTCACTTTAGTGAGCTGGGGATTTTTTTTCACTTCTTGATGCAGTCGCTCATGGCGCATGGGTCTGTGTGTGGAACTTGCTTCCGCACCTTGTAAGCCCCGTGGAAACCCCCAAGACCGCGCTGCATCGCTGGGTGGTAAGGTGTTAGCCACTCTATCTAGCCATCTCTATAGATTAGTTTGCTTGCTCCTTTTCCTATCAACACGAACTGATCAACGGTCTTAAGCACTTACAACAGGGGAAATTGCTTTGGCAAGCAGCTAATTTACCCTTTGGGAATTGGCACTCATACCCAGCATTGGATGTACTGAATCAGTAAGCTTTCCAGGAGAAAGGATTAGGGTGTAGGTTTATCGATACTATGATAAGCGTGTTACCAACTAGCTTAACATCTGAAATTTTCCCCAAGATACTCCTTTGGGGTTTCATCACTGTCCCCAGAGCATTTTACTCAGCCTGACCCTCAACTTTGCTAATTCAGGTCAATAGTGCCTAATCCTTGGTATTAACCAGTTTGTCAGTCTTAGGGAGAAGCTCTAGGTGTATTATTTGAGCTTTATTATGGTTTTTGTAAAGATTGTGACAAGACTCGGTAATTACCGAGTCTTGGGATTTCACCCCATAGGTAGATGATTTTTGAGCATAGCTTTTAGAGAGCTATGGTCAATGGGTGATGGAGTGATGGGTAAATAGGCTGATAGCTGAATACTTACGTCATGATTATCTTGCTTCAAGAGGCAATATCCTCAAGGAAGTAACTCAAAGGACTTGATCTCCAACACCGGACCAATCATGGCAAAGGTCATCACATCCTCTCGCACCTCTCCTTTAACCGTGACCTTCAGTCCCGATTGCTTTAACTCTGGCGAAATGTTTTTGAGTTCGTAGGTTTCCCCTGATTCAGAAACCAGTGCCCAGACTCCTGAACCCATCTGTTTGCGCTCAATCACGCCTGTGATGCTGATCGTCATGCTGATTGTTTCTCCCCTTGAACGGCTAAATAAGCTAGTCCAAAACAGAGCAAGGCATTGGCAATCAGGAACACCCTAGACAAAACCCCGCCTCCTAGCCAGATTAGCTCAGGTGAAACCACAGCACTCACGGCTAGGCAACTGGCTACACCGAGAGCTGAACCAACTGCTAACCACTTCCATTGGGGATGTCCTAACAGTAGGGCGATTAATATAAATGGAATCACAAAACTGGCAAATAGAGGGTTGAGAAAACTGCTGCTGCCAATAGCGCTACCCAATTCTGGAATCGAACTTCCCATGACTCGCAAGGGCCATTGGGGTAAGTCAAATATATACAAACCTTTCAGGAAGAATAATCCTGAACTCCCGGCTACTAAGCCAGTGGCCAGGGACCAACTCCAAGTAAAGGGAAAATAATTGCGCAAGAACCAGGCCAGCAGGTAGGAACCTAGTACCATAGCAATCTTCGGCCACAGGGCGATCACACCACCATCAATCCAAAAGCGAGGATTGAGATAGCCGTTATCCCTTAACCAGCGGAAGAAGTCTTGGAAGGTAATTTGTCCTTTCAGAGCTAGTTTAACGGCAGCACCGGCATCCAATTGTCCAGCACCATAGTGGTTTAGGGGGTCATCTTCTACAGCTCGGGTGGACTGCTTGAGTACATTCAATACATCAGCAGGGTCTTTAATCCCACTAGCTTTGATTAAAGCTGCCACACCAGCAACGTGAGGCGATGCCATACTGGTGCCTTGGAATCCAGCAAATACAGGGCTGCCTGTCTCTCCATCAATAGTCTCTTGCAAAATCTTACCATTTTCACTGCCACCAGGGGCTGAGATATCTACCCCAGCACCAAAGTTAGAGTAGGGAGCTTTCAGACCTGCGGAGTCAAGGGCAGAAACACCAATAACATGGGGATAGCGGGCAGGGTAAGCGGCAGCATTTTGGTTAGAGTTACCAGCAGCAGCCACTAGGACAACACCTTTGTGATAGGCATATTCGATTGCCTCTGCCATCAGATTGCTTTCACCAGCCCCCCCTAAACTCATGTTGATCACATCTACCTCATGATCAGCGGCAAAGCGAATTGCTTCCGCAATATCAGCCACTGTACCACCACCACTGGCTGCCAATACCTTCAGGGGCATCAGGCTAGCTTCGTAAGCAATTCCGGCAACACCGTAACCATTGTTGGTAGATTGGGCAATGGTACCGGCTACGTGAGTACCGTGACCTTGATCATCCCATGCTTCAATCCGGTCATTGACAAAGTCGTAGCCTTCAACAAATTGAGTATCTTTCAAATCCGGGACTGTGCTGACCCCGGTGTCAATCACTGCTACTGTTATCCCACTACCCTTGGTGTCATCCCAGGCAGATTCTACATTAATGCTGCGCAGGTTCCACTGCTTGCCATAGTCAGGGTCATTGGGAACCTCGAAGGCACTATAGGTATAGTTCGGTTCAATATATTCTGTTGCTTGGGATAGTCCTGATTGTTTCAGGGTATTTAGCAGTTGTTTATCTCCCTTTAGGATATATATGTGATCCGCTGCTGAAAATTCACTATTGAGTTGGGGATTAACCTCGTATTCTTTTGCGATCGCTTGCAATTGCTCATTAAGTTGAGCAGCTGGGATATCTTCCCGGAAGTCGATCACAATCGACTCAAAATTCCCCTGATTTGCCAATCCTTTAAAGTTAAACAGGGCAAAACCCAGCCCTACTACAAACATACACAGTATCAAAAATTTTCTCATGGCAATCTGTCGCTGGTTCGCGAGTCTTTAATCACCACGATAGCTTATATAGCAAAGGGAGTAGGGAGTAGGGAGTGGCGATGCAGCGCGACCAAAAGTAGTCAACCAAGGCGCTATGGGGCGACAAGTCAACTATTATCCCCATAACTTATTATCTACAAAATCCTGATTACTTTAATTCTTTAGCCCTACCTAACCATTATTTTTTAAACCAAATTGAATTATTTTTTTTCAGCATAATGTCAGTAGCGTTGATATTTTTATCGGTTTCCAGCGCTTCAAACGTTGCCTTGACATTTGGATAAACAAAGAAAGGAATCGAAATCCGAATCCTCCTGGAAAGTGTATGAATCAATTCGTGGAGAGTACTCACAAACAAAATATTTGTCCAAAGTGGCAACATATACCGCAAATTAATCACAAACGTATCTTCTAAACAGACCGCATCAATCCAGGTATTTTTAGTAGAAACCCACAGAGAATGAGTGGGAAAATATTCTTGGATTAACACAGTAAAAATGCCGTTGTCTGTATGTTTTCTTGTCACACCACTTTCAGAGGGGTAGTAAATAGTTCGATGAATTAGAATCGGATCGTCAAAATAAGGGTCAAACCAATTCGGGTCAAGGTTTAAGGCAACAGCCAGTGCCCTGAGAAGGCAGGGCTGTAACATTGCTCATGAATAAATTGTAAATTCAATCGGTTGAAAGGCAGGTGGGGTGATGGAGAGAAGGTTTTTTTAAGGTTAACAATACCTTGAGATGACTAAAAATTCCCCCTATCTCCTTATCTCCTTATCTCCTTATCTCCCCACCAATCGCATTTGAGTCCGACGCAAGAAACAGCCCTGCCCTGAGAAGGTGGGGAACAAGCAGTAGCTGATCAGGTTTCCCCCATCAGCTACTGCATCAAGACAAGAAGACAGGGGTTAGCCTGTGAGTCAAATATAAAAATAATCAAAAATAGTTCGAGACAGTTGGTCGCGATCCCCTCAATGGTCTATTTTATTAGTCTGATTGACAATCACTGCGCCTCGTAAAAGCTCTACAATCTAACCGTATCCCCTAACTCGTGGCCTTAGCTCACACACGCTATGCCCGCCTATCTGTCATGCTTGATACAAATTCAGTTTTAGACGTATTACGACCGGTACAAGACCCCGAACTCCAGAAGAGTTTGGTGGAATTAAATATGATCCGCAATGTCAAGGTTGACAACGGTACAGTCAGTTTTACCTTAGTGTTGACCACCCCAGCCTGTCCCTTGCGGGAATTTATTGTAGAGGATTGCCAGAAGGCAGTGAAACAGCTATCAGGAGTAGAAGAGGTAGTAGTGGATGTTACCGCTGAAACACCTCAGCAAAAATCCTTGCCTGACCGCACTGGTATTGAGGGGGTAAAAAATATTTTAGCCATTTCCAGTGGTAAGGGAGGCGTTGGTAAGAGTACTGTTGCGGTAAATGTGGCAGTTGCTTTGGCTCAGTTGGGGGCTAAAGTGGGTCTGCTAGACGCTGATATCTATGGTCCCAATGCTCCAGCTATGCTGGGATTAACTGATGCCAAAGTCATGGTTCAGAAAGGAAAACAGGGGGATGTAATCGAGCCAGCCTTCAATCACGGTGTCAAGCTGGTGTCCATGGGATTTCTAATTGATCCAGACCAGCCAGTGGTTTGGCGCGGACCGATGTTAAATGGGATTATTCGGCAGTTCCTCTATCAGGTAGAGTGGGGTGAATTGGACTATTTGATTGTGGATATGCCACCAGGTACTGGGGATGCTCAGCTAACCTTAGCCCAAGCAGTACCCATGGCAGGAGCAGTAATTGTGACAACACCCCAAAATGTCGCTCTGTTAGACTCCCGCCGAGGGTTAAAAATGTTTGAGCAAATGGGAGTCCCGGTGTTGGGAATCGTAGAAAATATGAGTTACTTTATCCCACCAGACTTGCCCGATCGTCAGTATGACCTGTTTGGCTCTGGAGGAGGTGAAAAAACATCAAAAGAACTAGGAATTCCCTTGCTCGGTTGTATTCCCCTAGAAATTTCCCTACGCCAGGGAGGGGATCAAGGATTGCCCATCGCAGTTGGCAATCCAGAGTCAGCCTCCGCTAAAGCACTGGTAGCGATCGCATCTCAGATTGCTGCCAAAGTTTCCATTGCTGCCCTTTCTAATTAACAAATAATTGTAGGCAAGAATAACTCAAAAATAGAAAATGGAAAATCACCATTAACAATTTTCTCAGGGTTAATACCTAATAGCTCATACCTAATATAGAAACCCTAAATAAATTGTGAGAATTTTTCTTCTCTACTCCCTGCTCCCTGCTCCCTGTTCCCTATTCCCTGTTCCCTTTGCTCTAGGTCATACCTCATAACTGATGGTACAAATTAATAAATTTAGAATAAGAAACAGTATTCGTTGGCGGCTGTTGTGGGCCCCCTGGCAGGACTTAGACTGGCAACTGTTATTCCTGACTGTGGGGCTAACCATCTTTGGGGCAGTGATGATTCGCTCTGCAGCCATCGACAATGGTGGAAACTATTGGGTTTCCCACTTGCTCATTGGTGGTATTGGACTGTTCATCGCTCTATTCATTGCGCGATCGCGCTATCAATCTCTGATCCAATGGCATTGGGTAATTTACGCGATCACCAATCTGTCCTTAATTGCTGTAATGATGATTGGTGCTACTGCTAAGGGGGCTCAGCGTTGGGTTACCATTGGAGGGTTTAATGTTCAACCCTCAGAATTTGCCAAGATCGGGTTGATTATTACTCTAGCTGCAATCTTGCACAAACGACCCGCTACTACCATTCCAGCAGTAATAGCAGCTTTAGCAGTAACTATAGTACCTTGGGCATTAGTGTTTGGGCAGCCTGATCTCGGCACATCCTTGGTGTTTGGGGCAATTACCTTGAGTATGCTTTACTGGGCAAATGCCAATCCCGGCTGGTTGATCCTGTTGATTTCCCCTTTGGTGTCAGCCATTGTGTTCAGTATATCTTTACCTGCATGGTATACCTGGGCTGCTGTAATCACACTTATTGCCTTCCTGAGTCTTCCTTGGCGTTGGTTGGGAGCCTTGGGTACCCTGGTCGTTAACCTAGTGGTCGGACCTTTAGGAAAAGTCTTCTGGAATCTGTTGAAGGACTATCAAAAAGACCGATTAACACTCTTTTTAAACCCCGATCTAGACCCCCTCGGAGGAGGGTATCACCTCATTCAGTCTCGAATTGGTATCGGTGCTGGTGAACTTTGGGGAAGGGGACTGAACCAGGGAACTCAAACTCAACTCCACTTTATCCCGGAACAGCATACTGACTTTATTTTCTCAGCCATTGGTGAAGAACTAGGCTTTGTAGGTTGCTTGTGTATTTTATTAGCCTTGTGGTGGTTGTGCCTACGCTTGGTGCTGATTGCTCAAAATGCTAAAGACAACTTTGGCTCTCTGGTAACAATTGGCGTGCTCTCAATGATTGTGTTTCAAACGGTGATCAACATTGGGATGACTATTGGCTTAGCTCCCATCACAGGAATTCCTCTACCTTTACTCAGTTACGGTCGTTCAGCTCTACTAACCAACTTTCTTGGCCTAGGGTTAGCCCAAGCAGTGGCCAATTATCGACAGCGATTGAAATTTCAATAAGTTATGGATTATGAGATACTGGATGACTAATAAGTCAAATAACTCCTATCCTAGTAAAGGAAATCTAAATAAGGCAATCTAAGTTTTGAGGCAGTCATGATTTTTCCAGGTTCTATAGTTCGCGTAATCAATGTTGACGATACCTATTATCGCTTTGAGGGGCTAGTACAGCGGGTTAGTGATGGTAAAGCAGCTGTGCTGTTTGAAGGAGGTAACTGGGATAAATTAGTGACGTTTCAGCTGTCGGAAATCGAAGAGGTGAAACCAAAAATTGGTAAAAAGGGTTAGTGGACAGGGATAGATAAAATAGATCAAAGAGATCAATAACTAATGACTAATGACTAATCATGACTAATCACTAAACCATGCGCCTTCCCTTACCCCAGTTCAGCCCCAGCAATCGCTCAGAACATCACCTTGCTGAGGTGATTGAAACAGCAACTACAGAATTTCTAGCTCAATGTTTAGAGCCAGAAGATCTAAGCTTTCCGGTCATGCCTGCCTTTGGCAGCTGGGTAAAATCTGTAGATGATGAGTCAGGTAATCAAATTTTTGCTGTAGTTTATTATGCTACCACTAGCCCGATTGATTCGGTTCATCGAGCAACAGCTTTAGGATTATCACTGGCAGAATTACGTGAGCAGCAGCCTCAGATTTTTGCCATGCTCAAAACTGAGTTCCGTGCTGCCATCGTTGGGTTTATGTCTTCGGAAGAGGGTGTTAATGGGTTTAGCAACCATCATGCTCGAGTCTATCAGTACCTTCCACCCCGTCCCCCGCAAATTCATCAACCTGTCTACCAGTGTGAACCATCAGAGGTTATTCACTTTAGTGAACAGTTGGATTTTTTGCGAACACTTTTGGAAGTGAATGGTGCCCCAGTAGACCCCCTGACCGCAGCTGTGATTAGAGAAGTTTATCGTCTTCGTCAGACTGACCGTGACTGGTTAGTTAAAGCCGGACGAACCTTGAGTGTCTTACTTAAGGATGATTATGACCGCTTGCGGTATATTTTGAGTCAAATTCATTGGTAGTATCGTCATCCCCCGTTAACCCTCACGGGTATAATGGGGGATGACTACGAATTACTTGACAAATTACTTTTTTAGTTTCCTGGTTATAAAAGTCGAAGTAACGGTTAATACATATTTCTGTTTCCCTATTCCCTATTCCCGTTTTCCCATTCCCTATTCCCTTTACTCATTACCAGCTTCATCAATTTTAGCCTGCAATTGGGCTACCTTTTGCTCCAGCTGTTTATTCTCCAATTTCAAGTTTTCTGCTAAGGCTTCAATTTTTTCGCGACGTGCTTCTACTTCTAAATCGCGGATATCTAACCCTTGGCTTTTCAAGGTTAGCTCTTGCCGCCATTGTTCAGCCCGTTTCATTTCTTCCTCTAAAAAGGTAGACTTAACCTCAGCTGTTAAATACTTCTTGACTAAATCTAAAACCCAATCGGTGGCAGATTGAATAGAGATCACCTCTTGAGTTTCAGCCAGATCGATTAAGACTAAGCAACCTTCTTTAAAAGTTTGGGAATTAGTAAACGCCACAGGTGTTGGCTCAATGACTTCCCAGAATTGATCAGAGTTTTGGCGGGCAAGTAGTTGCAATTGGAGCCCGCCAAAATCATCATTGTCTTGAACTTGAGCTAGGTGTAGCATTACCGGTTTGATTGAAATCTTTCTAAAGTCTATTTAAGCGATCGCGTAAAATAGACTCTTGCTTTTTAGCTTCAGCTAATGCCTCTTGAGCACCCTTAACCACAGCTTCTGGAGCTTTACTAACAAAGTTCTTATTACCCAGACGCCCAGACAAGGATTTGACTTCCGCCTCGACTTTACGTAAATTCTTTTCTAACTTAGCCCGTAGAGCATCCACATCCACCACACCAGTTAGGGGAATGAGCACCTGGACAGTGCCGACTACACCGGCCATGGTATTCTTTACCTCTTTCTCCAAGGCTGGAGTGATGGTTAATTGATTGACCTTACCTAAGTCTTTGATATAGGCAAGACCCGCCTCCAATATTTGACATTCGTCACTGTTGGTGCTTTGCAGAATAACAGGTGCGGTTACCCCTGGTTTAATCTCTGCCTCAGCCCGGAGGTTGCGGATAGTACGGATTGTACCGATCAGCAGCTCAAACCTTTGCTCTAGTTCTGAGTCAATTAGAGAACTTGGGGATATAGAAGAGTGGGTATTGCCTATTGACGAAACATCATGGTCTATTTTAACCTGACCCTTTTCTATATCTAAGTACTCTATAGGATAAGGTTGTAGCGCCAAAACCTCCCCAGATTTCTGGGTCAAGGTGTGCCAGATTTCTTCAGTGATATGGGGCATGAAGGGATGGAGTAGCTTGAGGATACCCTCTAAAACGTAAGCTAGAGTTTGCTGTGCCACAACCCGCGACGGAGAATTGGCATCCTCACGCAGTCTGGATTTTACCAGTTCAATGTACCAATCACAAAAATCACCCCAGATGAATTCATAAAGTCCTTTAGCCGCTTCTCCCAAGCCATAAGCATCTAGATGATCTCTAGTTTGACGCACCACTTGGTGAAAACGGGAAAGAATCCAGCGATCGCATAATTCCAATGCCTCTACTGTTGGTTGACCCAATTCTTCAGGAGTCTTACCATCAAGGTTTAGCATTACAAACCGGGCTGCATTCCACAGTTTATTGGCAAAATTGCGGGATGCTTCTACAGAAGCTGACTCATCCGTCTTGCGGTTATACTCTATTCTGATATCTTGACCTGCACCTGCCACTTCCCGAACCAAGGTATAGCGCACGGCATCCGTACCATACTTGTCAATCAGGATTAAGGGGTCAATACCATTATTAGCCGACTTAGACATTTTCTTATTGTTCTCATCCCGCACTAGCCCGTGGATGTAAACACTTTTAAACGGCATCTGACCCGTAAAATGTCCTGCCATCATGGTCATGCGGGCAACCCAGAAGAAAATGATATCAAAACCTGTTACCAGGGTGGTAGTGGGATAGTAAGTCTTCAAATCCTTGGTCTCCTCAGGCCATCCCATAGTAGAGAAGGGCCATAATCCTGAGGAAAACCAGGTATCCAGCACATCTGGGTCTTTCTCTAGCTTGACATTTTCTCCAAATTTTGCTATTGCTTTCTTCTTAGCCTCTGCTTCATGGTGAGCAACAATAAACGGAGTCTCGCTAGTGATTGTGCCATTGGTTTCACTCACCACATACCAAGCCGGAATTTGGTGTCCCCACCAGAGTTGGCGGGATATGCACCAGTCTTTTAATTTCACCAGCCAATCTCGGTAGACCTTCGTCCAACGTTCCGGGATAAATACTGGTGAATGGTGCTGGTCAAGACAATCTAGGGCTCGGTCAGCTAGGGGGCGAATTTTGACAAACCATTGCGTTGAGATTAGGGGTTCAACAGGAACCTTTCCGCGATCGCTATAGGGTACCGTATGTTTGTAGTCTTCTACCTTAACCAATAGCTCTTCTGCTTCCAGCTGCTTCACCACATTTTTCCGAGCTTCAAACCGGTCTTGTCCTTGGAAAGAGCCAGCTTTTTCATTTAAGGTGCCATTCTTATTCATGATGTTAATGAATGGCAGACTATGACGCTGACCCATTTGAAAGTCATTAGGGTCATGGGCCGGAGTTACCTTGACACAACCAGTGCCAAACCCTGGATCAACCAACTCATCAGCAATAATCGGAATTTCTCGTCCCATAATTGGCAAGGTTACAGTTTTACCAATTAAATCCTGGTAGCGTTCATCATCAGGATTAACTGCAACCGCCGTATCTCCCAACATAGTTTCTGGTCTAGTGGTAGCTACTTCCACAAAACCATTGCTATCAGTAATGGGATATCGAAAATGCCACAAATGCCCATCTACTTCCTTATTTTCCACTTCCAAATCTGATACAGCGGACTCAGAGGCTGGACACCAGTTGACCATATATTCGCCCCGGTAAATTAGTCCCTGGTCATATAGTTGCACAAAGGCTTCAATTACCGCTTTCGATAAGCCTTCATCCATTGTGAAGCGTTCCCGCGACCAATCCACCGAGACCCCCAAACGCCTCAGCTGGTTAACGATGGTGCCACCTGATTCTTCCTTCCACGCCCAAGCCCGTTCAAGAAACTTTTCCCGTCCCAAGTCATAGCGGGTTTTGCCTTCAGCTTCTAGCTGTCTATCGAGAATGGTTTGTACAGCAATACTAGCGTGGTCAGTTCCCGGTAGCCACAGGGTATTGCATCCTGTCATGCGCTGGTAACGGACGAGGGTGTCGATCAGGGTACTCTCGAAGGCATGACCCATGTGCAACTTCCCAGTAACGTTAGGTGGGGGGATAACAACGCAGTAGGGTTCACCCTGGTGATTGGGGTCAGCTTTGAAGACTTGGTTTTCTTCCCAGTATTGTTGCCACTTGGCTTCGGTGGTTTTCGGTTCGTATTTGGTTGCCAGGGTGGGTGTGGTTGCGGTCATGCTGGGAATGGTGGATAGATGGGCTTACCTCAATTTTGCCACAGGCTCAAGGTAGTTAAGGGAATAAACTGCAAAGATGGGAAGGATGCGTGGGGCATAAAAGCAGGGGAGCATGAGTTGGTGGGCAATCACCAAATACCTGTGCAGGTAATATATCGATAAGTATAGAAAAGCGAGTCGTCTTCGCGGTTGATCAATCGAGATCAACACTTGAGAGTTACCCTATCAGCATTTATAAAAATTTTCACATCCACAGTGAGATAAAGTGTCATGCTTATCAAAAAAAAACCCCAGTCCTTATAGGACGGCTTTATGTTACCATCAAGATGGTCAATGACCCACCCGAGACGATGGATTCAGACAGCCTATACGAGCGAAGTCCAGTAACCTGGCGGCGCAGCAAAATCGGTAGACCGGGAAAAGATGACAGGGCAATGGAAGGCCAACCCTCTAATCACGCATTACATCAAGACTTTTCTTGAAACTCGACACGTGAGAACCGCAGGACTTGCGGGGATAGTCTGTGGAGCGAACGTAAGACCATAAAACCCCGCTTAGGGTGGAGGCTGTTGCATTGAAGCAGAAACCTAAATCGTGAGGTTTAGGAATCGCCTTTCTTCTAGGACGGTGAGGATGTCAACATATAACAAATGAATAGCAGAACAACTGAGGAGTTAGGAGATTGAAAAAAGTAGAAGCCATCATCCGGCCATTTAAGCTCGACGAAGTCAAAATCGCCCTAGTCAACGCTGGCATTGTGGGAATGACAGTTTCTGAGGTTCGAGGCTTTGGACGCCAGAAAGGTCAGACTGAACGTTATCGCGGTTCAGAGTACACCGTTGAATTCCTACAAAAACTCAAAGTAGAAATCGTCGTAGAAGACGATCAAGTCGATATGGTCGTAGACAAAGTGATCGCTGCGGCTCGCACCGGTGAAATTGGCGACGGTAAAATTTTCATTAGCCCCGTCGATCAGGTGGTCAGAATTCGTACTGGGGAAAAAAATCTAGAAGCCGTCTAAATACCCTATATACCAATATAGCAAGGGAGCTGAGGCACGGTTTACCGAGTGAGTTAGCGTGCCTCAGTTGATTTTTATAGGGAGTTGACGGTTTTAGCCACGCTAGTTAAGATAACTGTTTCAACTGAGGTAGTAGTAATTCAAAAGCCTTGCCACGATGAGAGCAAGATCGCTTCATCTGAGGCTCCATCTCAGCAAAGGTTAACCCCTGCTCTAGAACAAAAAAAATTGGGTCGTAGCCAAAGCCACCAGTTCCCCTAGGAGCTGGCAAAATTTCCCCCCGACAAATCCCTTCCGCTTGGAGAGCGATCGCACCATCGGGACGGGCAATCGCCACTACACAAACAAACTGGGCTTGCCGATTCACTTCCAAACCTAGCTCCTCCAGTAGCCGCTCAATTCTCTGTTGGTCGGTTTTGCCATAGCGTGCAGAATAAATCCCTGGAGCACCATCTAGGGCATCGACTTGCAAACCCGAATCATCAGCAATTGCCCATTGCCCAGTTGCCTGGGCTACTACTGATGCCTTCAGACAAGCATTGGCAGCAAATGTATCCCCAGTTTCTTCAATCTCTAGCTCTGGTGGCTTTAACTGCAATTCCCAGTCCAAAGAATCTAGGTATGTCTGCATCTCCTGCAGCTTACCAGGATTGCCTGTAGCTACAACCAGCAATTTTGACAACAATTTTGGGGTTTGATGTTGGGATTTTGGATTACTCAAAGCAACAAGGTCAGATTGTTTGATGAAAAGTTAACTGGCAATTATAGTCAGTTCGATACAGCTCAAGCAGCGTTTAATGCCCGCCCGATTGCGATCTTACTCACCAAAGCCCAGATTTTCAATAACCCAACCAAAACTAGCTAATCCAAAATCCAACATTAATCCCACATTTAAACCCTAAAACTTACTGGCCCAATCTTTAGCCCAGTTTAAGGTTTGAGTTACCTGTTCAAGGGTAGCCGCTTCACAGTATAGTCGCAATAATGGTTCAGTGCCACTAAAACGAATCAGCAACCAGCTATCGTTAGCTAAACGGAATTTATACCCATCTGTGGTTTGGCAATCCACCACTGGCTGACCATTAATTTCTTGGAGAGGCTGAGTTTGTAATTGTTCTTGTATACGCGATCGCACTTCCATCCCCGATAGATGTAAATCGATCCGGTCATAGGCAGAAGCATAGCCAGTTTGCTCTTGCAGACTCTTGTAGAGTTCACTTAAGTCTTTTCCAGATTTAGCGATCGCTTCTAATATATACAGTGCTGATAATAAAGCATCTCGCTCAGGAATATGGTTGCCATAGCCAATGCCTCCGGATTCCTCACCCCCTAGCAAGGCAGGAGTGGATAACATCCGGTCAGCAATATACTTGTAACCGATGGCAGTCTCATAAACTGGCAAATTATACAGTGCTGCCACTCGAGGAATTAGGTCAGAGCCACTAAGGGTTTTGACCACTTCACCACTAAAGTTACGTCGTGATGCTAGATGTTCAATCAGGATGGGAATCAGGATTTGGGGGCTAAGGAAATTGCCCTGAGCATCAGCCGCTGCAATGCGATCGCTATCCCCATCAAATGCCAACCCAACCGCTAATTCAACACCCGGTTTGCGGTGGTGATTCTGGAGCGCTTCAAATAGCTCAGATAGATAACCGGGTAAAGGTTCTGGGGATTTGCCACCAAATAAGGGATCCCGTTCGGCCTTAATTTCGATAATGGGTACCCCAAGAATCTTGTTCAAGCCTCCTGCTGCTGCACCATTCATCACATGGGCAAAGACAGTCAGTTTCCCCTGACTAATCAGCTGTTGAATCAGGGCAATATCAACCTTTTGTCTTAAGGCATCACAGTAACTTGACCATGGGTCAAAGGTCTTGATACTCCCCTCTTTCAATGGTGTAGCTGGTGCTTGAGAAAGTTTGGCTTCAATCTGTTTAGTTATTTCTAGAGGAACTGATCCACCAAAGGCTCCTTTGACTTTTAAGCCTAGGTAATTGCCAGGATTATGACTAGCAGTAATTACCAAAGCTCCCAAAGCATTTTGGGAATTTGCTGCCCAACTGAAGGCTGGTGTAGGAGCATAACTGTTAGAGAGTAAGACATCAAAACCAGCAGCTTGAACCACCTCTGCGGTTTTTTTGGCAAAGTCTTCTGCCATGAAGCGTCGGTCATGACCCACTATAATTGTTTGGCTACCCGTGGTTTCCCCATAAGCATCTGCCAGAACTTGAGCAGCAATAGGGGCAACTATTGCCAAGCGTTCGAAGGTAAAATCGGCGGCAATGATACCTCGCCAGCCGTCTGTGCCAAATTTAATTGAATCTGCGGCAATCGCCATAGTATATAGTTACTTAGATTTTAATACTCTGACGGCAAAATCCTAGCATTGGAAACAGATAGTGTCTTGTTGACCGGCCAAAGCCTGATCTGGCTTCTGTCGCCATTTTGTCGTCATCTAGTAGTACTGATAGTAGTTACTTAAGTTAGTAATATCTTTCGGGATTTTGTCCAGCGGGTGTATTGGACCCACCATTGAGGTTGGTCCATTGACGCTTCACCGATAAGTTGCTAAGCAGCGATGCCTCAGGTGCGACCCGTGGCGAATTTAATTCGCCTAGCGATGCAGCGCCTTCACGCGGGGGTTCCCCCCATGAGCGACTGCATGGCTGACAAGGAAAGCGCACCATTACCTTCACGCGGGGGTTTCCCCGGAGACAAAACCGTAAGACAGGGTCGCCTTTATGGTTGGTAGGCTATGCAGATGCATGGGGAAAACTTATTGATTAGCGTGATTTGCGCG